>NZ_JBAWSW010000010.1:0-69397 GCF_037104745.1 Bacillus sp. FJAT-53060 | reverse complement strand
CCCGTAAGGGAATGCCCGCTGATAATGCCCCCATCGAATCCTTCCACTCCAGTTTAAAATCAGAAGGATTCTATCTCCACCACCTGACAAACACTACAACAGCCATTGTAGAAAAAACGGTCAGGGAGTATATTAATTATTATAACAATATCCGAATTCAATTAAAATGAAACAACCAGTCACCGAAAGAGTTTCGACAACTGGCTGTTTCATAAAGGTGTTTTGATCCCTGTCTCAAAAACGGGGGTCAGTCCCATTAGACAAAGGTTTTATTTTTTCTCTGCAAGCCATTTTGCGACTTCTGTTGCTTGTTTCTCATCCACCATTCCGCTTGGCATAGACCCTTTACCGTTCTGTGCAATATCTGCGATTTGGTTTTCATTATATTTCTTCCCTACTTCTTTTAGGCTTGGTCCGCCTCCACCAGATAAATCTTTCCCATGACAGCCAATACAGTTCTGCTGATAAATTTTCTCACCACTGCTAACAGTTGAAGCACTCTTACTGCCTTCTTTGTTACTGCTGCTCGAATTTCCTCCACAAGCCGCAAGTACAAAAAGCATTGCCATGAATAGCAGCGTTAATCCGCCCTTTTTCATCTATTTTCCTCCCTTACAATCTTTCGGTCAATGTTATTATATCCTTGTTTACCCCCTTTTAAAACCCTTACCAAGTACCTCTTTCGCATCCATTACGATGACAAATGCTGATGCATCGATTGCTTTCACAACTTGTTTCAACTTTGTGAATTGTGATTGCCCAACGACACACATAAGAATCGGCCGGTCGTGATCGGTATATCCTCCTACTGCTGAGATTTTCGTTACACCACGATCAATTTGATCAAAAACAGCCTGCCTGACCTCATCCTCATGCCCGGTAATGATCATCGCCATTTTCGAATGACTGAAGCCTGCCTGAACCACATCAATCGTTTTACTAGAAATAAATACACCAATGATAGCATACAGTCCTTCTTCTATCCCAAAAACTGTCATTGCAGCCAGAACAATAAGGCCATCTATTATCGCTAAACATGTGCCTAACGACAGGCCTGTATACTTATTGATGATTTTCGCAGCGAGTGCCGTTCCACCCGTTGATCCATTTCCAAGGAACACGAGCCCAATACCGATCCCAATTACCACTCCTCCAAAAATCGCTGCTAAAAGAGCTTCATGCGTCACAGGTGCAATATGTCTTGTTAAAAACACCAGCAAAGGTAAAAAAATAGAGCCAACTAGTGTTTTCACCCCAAATGTACGGCCTAATAAATAAAACCCAGCGAAAAATAGGGGGATATTCAAGCCCCATTGCACATACGCTGCTTCAAAACCGAATGACTGCATAATAGTACTAATCCCGCTCACACCTCCAGCTGCAATCTGATTCGGTAATAATAGCGTATTAAATCCAATCGCCACGATGGTTGATCCTATTAAAATGAAAAGATAATTTTTCGCTTCAATCCAAAATTGAGAATGTCCCTGCTTCATGTCTTTCTTCCTCCGTTACTTCTGAATGCACACCTATTTTAAGCCCTCCTATCCAGATTGTAAATAACAGCCAAATGCAGTGCTAATGGATTAATACTTTATCACACAGCCGGATCAGCGTACTCATTACTTGGTATGAGCGAAATGATGGTATATTGAATATATACATGAGAATGAAGGGACATGCGATGGAGAAATTACTGAAAATGACTGGCATTATCCTCTATCTAGGGCCAAGGTCGAACCGCTTGCGTATGCCTGTATAGGGGAAGCACTCTCGAAAAAAGCCTACTCTATCTTTATCCCTGACATGCCATTTTCCTTTGCGATCTTCCATACAAAAAAAGCACAGGACATCATCAAAGGGCATAAAGCAATGAAACATTGGTATGTTGGCAGACACTCACTTGGTGGACCAGCTGCGGCTATGTATGCAGAAAACAATCAAAGCAAGCTAGACGGTCTCTTTTTTCTATCCTCTTATCCAGCATCAGACGACCTGAAACAAGCACCCTTTCAAGTACTGTCTATATCAGGAGAAAAGGCAATCATGTATTGCAACCAAAAAGGTGATCAGCCTGCTGACATTCCAGCTCTGACATAACAAAAAGACATCATTCAGACAATGCTTACGTGGTTAAAACCAGCAAAAAAGCTCCCATAATAGGAGCTTTTCATCTATTTTTTCGTTGCTTCTAAAAACTCTTCGGCATCTGCCACAGCTAGAGAAATGGCTTCCTCCCAAAAAGCTTTTTGGGTGAGATCGACACCTAAATGCTTATATGCTAAATCTTCTACCGCCATTGAAGCTGTATCCTTTAATAATGCAATGTATTTCTCTTCAAATGATGCCCCAGCCTGCAATGCTTTCGCATAAATACCTAGCGAGAACATGTATCCAAATGTATAAGGGAAATTATAAAACGGTACACCTGTAATATGGAAATGTAGTTTAGACGCCCAGAAATGCGGATGGTATTCATCTAAGGAGTCACCAAAGGCTTCCTTCTGCGCTTCTACCATCAGCTCATTCAAGCGATCAGCTGGCACTTCTCCATGTTTACGCTCTTCATAAAAGCGCTGTTCAAATAAAAAACGTGATTGAATGTTCATAAAAAATGCTACACTACGCTGCAGCTTATCCTCTAACAAACTGAGACGCTCTTCTTCATTTGCCGCTTCTTTTAATGAAGCATCAGCTACAATCATTTCTGCAAAGGTCGATGCCATTTCTGCTACATTCATCGCATATTTACGATTCAAAATGCGAACATCCTGCATCACTTCCTGATGAAAAGAGTGACCAAGCTCATGCGCTAATGTCGCTACATTGGATGGACTTCCTGAGAAAGTCATAAAAATGCGAGATTCTCCGCTGTCAGGGAAATTTGTACAAAAGCCGCCCACACGTTTGTTTGGACGATTTTCAGCTTCTATCCAGCGTTCATTAAACGCTTTTTCAGTAAAGGCAGCAAGCTCTTTTCCAAACCCAGCAAAATGCTTCACAATAAAAGCAGCTGCTTCTTGATAAGGAAAAGTCTTTGTCTCACGTCCAATAGGTGCCCCAATATCGAACCAGCTCAGCTTACCAACCCCAAGCATATCAGCTTTCCGTTGTAAGTAATCAATGAATGGCTGTTTATGTTCATCGATCACAGACCACATCGCATTAAGTGTTTCTTGTTTCATACGGCAAATATCAAGTGGCTCTTTTAAAATATGATCCCAGCCTCTTGCTTCATACACTTGTAATCGAAAACCAGAGAGGTGATTGAGGGTGCTTGCAAATAAATGTTCATCCTGCGTCCATGCATGCTCTAGGTTATGATAAACAGACTTTCTGACTTCACGATCTGAATCATCCATTGTATTTTCTGCCTGGCCTACAGAAATCATCTGCGTTTCACCATTTTGCTCAAATGGAATGGTAATCTTATTCACTAAGCTAGAATAAAGCTCATCCCACGCATGATATCCATCTACTGCTAGCTTTTGAATCAACGTTTCCTGTTCAACAGGTAATTGGTCCTTCACGCGCTCTCTTCGTTCATTTAATATGTAACGAACATCTGAAAAGTCGGCTGAATCCATCAGTTCTTTCCACTTATTAGAAGGTATTGCAGCCAACACTTGGTCAAACAGCGTAAGAATGGTTTCTAATTCAGCTTCCAGCTTGGCAATGGACCCTCGAAGGCTGCCTGCTTTCATATCCTTTGTATTTTGAGATTGTAGACAAGATACAAATGAACCGGCTTGAGAAAGTTTTTTATATGTGGTTTCATACGTTTCAAGGACAGACGTTAATTTGTTTTCAATTTGTGTATCTTCTTTTGAAAAGGCATCTACCTTTTTGCGTAATTCATCTAATAGTTGCTGAATGTTTTGCAAGTATGTGATAAATTCTGATGAAGAACTGCCTCCCTTAAAAAAAGCATCTAAATCCCACGTCTCTTGTAATGGTTTTAATCCCAAAGTATTTCCCCCTTTATGTGCTAATTTCATCATACAAAGAATGTAAAGTCAGTATGGCGTATGTATTCCTTTATATTCATTATATGTTCTCACAATTAAAAAAACCCAGCAAAAAGCCGAGTTTTTATGATAATTTCGAACGCAAATAAGCATCGATGAATGAATCTAAATCTCCATCCATGACCGCTTGAACATTTCCCATCTCCGTATTGGTTCGATGGTCTTTCACAAGGGAATATGGGTGGAATACATAAGAGCGAATTTGGCTGCCCCAGCCAATTTCCTTCTGTTCTCCTCTGATTTCATCCAATTCTACCTGCTGTTCTTCGATCCGTTTTTGGTATAGTTTCGATTTCAGCATTTTCATCGCACGTTCTCTGTTTTTGATTTGTGATCTTTCTGTTTGGCATGTCACCACGACATTTGTTGGAATGTGTGTGATACGAACCGCAGAATCCGTCGTATTGACGTGCTGGCCACCTGCGCCGCTAGCACGATACGTATCAACCTTAATATCCTCTGTACGAATATCAATATCAATTTCTTCATTGAATTCTGGCATGACATCACAGGAAACGAAGGATGTATGTCTACGGCCTGATGAATCAAAAGGAGAAATTCGCACCAAACGGTGGACACCTTTTTCTGCTTTTAAGTAACCGTAAGCGTTATGCCCTTTGATCAGCAATGTCACAGACTTAATTCCAGCTTCATCACCAGGTAGATAATCAAGCGTTTCAACTTTAAAGCCTCTACGTTCTGCCCAGCGAGTGTACATTCTCAGAAGCATAGAACCCCAGTCCTGTGATTCGGTACCCCCTGCACCAGGGTGAAGCTCAAGAATGGCATTGTTTTTATCGTATGGTTCGCTTAAGAGTAGCTGCAACTCAAACTCGTTAAACTGTTTTGTTAAGTTCTTCAGCTCTTTTTCAAGCTCTGCATGAAGTTCCCCATCATAATCTTCCTTTAATAAGTCATACGTCATTTGCAGCTCTTCATGTGATTCACTAAGCTCATGATATGTATTCACATAATCCTTCAGTGCATTAGTTTCATTGATGACACCTTGCGCCTTTTGCTGATCATTCCAAAAGTCAGGCTCTGACATGGTCGCTTCAAGCTCTGTGATTTTGGCTTCTTTTGTTTCGAGGTCAAAGAGACCCCCTAAAATCAGCTAGCCTGCTAGCCATATTTTCAAGCTCTTGTCTAATTTCAACTAATTCCATATCCTTCACCTCATAGATGTATGGGGGTTGACATGAATAGAAAGAGGTTTTCACCTCTTTCTATTACTTATTCTGTCTTCCCATGACAATTTTTATATTTCTTACCGCTTCCACAATGACATGGTGAGTTTCGTCCAATATCAACTATTTTCCGTACCGGCTTCTTCTTCACCGTTTTCTCCTCATCACCCTCTTGAGGCTGATGAGCAGTTGTTTGACCCTGAACAACTTCTTCACGTTCTAGGTTGTTTTGGATTTCTGATTTTAGAACATATTTGGCCACATCATCTTCAATCGAAGCCACCATGTGCTCAAACATCGTATATCCTTCCATTTGATACTCACGAAGCGGATTTGTTTGTGCATACGCACGCAAATGAATTCCTTGACGCAACTGATCCATTGCATCAATGTGATCCATCCATTTCGAATCTACTGCACGAAGGACGATGACTTTTTCAAATTCACGCATTTGTTCATTGCCAAATGTCTCTTCTTTTGCATCGTATTTCTCTTTAATATGATCCATGATGAAGGACGTGATTTCATCTGCTTCTTTACCGAAGATATCTTTGACCGTAATGCCACCTTCATCTAAATAGTTCGTATTGATTAATTCAACAAGACCATCTAGTTTCCACTCTTCTGGAAGTTCTTCTTTCGGCGTATAAGATCCAACAGCCCGCTCAATAGACGATTGAATCATATTGATCACAATCGATTTCAAGTTATCAGAATCGATGACTTCAAAGCGCTGTTTGTAAATGACTTCACGCTGTTGACGCAGCACATCATCATATTGTAGAAGTTGCTTACGGGAATCAAAGTTATTTCCCTCAACACGTTTTTGGGAAGATTCAACGGCTTTAGACACCATTTTACTCTGAATTGGTGTAGAGTCATCCATGCCAAATCGGTCAAGCATCGCCATTGTCCGCTCTGCACCGAATCTTCGCATCAATTCATCTTCCATGGATAGATAAAATTGTGTAATGCCTGGGTCTCCTTGACGACCAGAACGACCACGAAGCTGGTTATCAATACGGCGTGATTCATGACGCTCTGTCCCAATAACAGCGAGACCGCCCAATTCTTTCACACCTTCGCCAAGCTTGATGTCTGTACCACGTCCCGCCATGTTTGTTGCAATGGTAACGGCACCTTTTTGACCAGCTTCCTCAATAATTTGTGCTTCACGCTCATGGTTTTTCGCATTTAACACTTGATGAGGAATGCCTTTATTTTTGAGCAGCTTAGAAATCAGCTCAGATGTCTCAACAGCAACTGTTCCGACTAGAACGGGCTGCCCTGTCATATAACGCTGCGCAACATCCTCAGCCACTGCTTTAAATTTACCATCCATTGTGCGATAAATTAAGTCAGGTCTGTCATCACGAACCACTGGTTTATTGGTCGGAATTGTCACAACCTGCATGTTGTAAATGTTACGAAATTCCTCTTCTTCCGTTTTCGCTGTACCTGTCATACCAGATAACTTTTCATACATACGGAAGTAGTTCTGGAACGTAATTGTTGCAAGTGTCATGCTTTCATTCTGCACTTCAAGACCTTCTTTTGCCTCGATGGCTTGATGCAGACCTTCACTATAGCGGCGTCCTTTCATTAAACGGCCTGTGAAGGAGTCAACAATCACGACTTGTCCATCTTCTACGACATAATCAACGTCTTTTTGCATCGCAACATGTGCCTTTAAGGCTTGAGCGATATGGTGGTTAAGTGCCACATGTTTGACATCAAATAAGTTCTCGATGCCGAATGCCTTTTCCGCCTTTGTCATTCCGCTTTCTGTCAGCTGTACACTTTTTGTTTTAATATCATACGTAAAATCATCTTCTATTTTTAATGTACGAACAAATGCATTTGCTTGTACATAAAGCTTCGTTGATTTTGCAGCTTGTCCAGAAATAATCAAAGGTGTTCTCGCTTCATCCACTAAGATGGAGTCAACTTCATCAATCACGGCATAATGAATTGGTCTTTGGACCATTTGCTCTTTATAAAGCACCATGTTATCTCTTAAATAGTCAAAGCCAAGTTCATTGTTTGTTGAATACGTGATATCAGCGGCATACGCTTCTCTTTTTTCATCTTTGTCTAAACTGTTTAAATTCAAGCCTACCGTTAATCCAAGAAATTCAAAGATTTTGCCCATTTCCTGCGCATCACGGCTTGCCAAATATTCGTTGACTGTCACGATGTGGACGCCTTTTCCAGAAAGAGCATTCAAATAAACGGGCATCGTTGATGTTAGCGTTTTACCTTCACCTGTTTTCATCTCAGAGATGTTACCTTCATGAAGCGCAATCCCCCCCATGAGCTGCACTTTAAATGGGAACATTCCTGTCACGCGGCGCGATGCCTCGCGAACCGTTGCAAAAGCTTCAACTAAAAGGTCATCCTCGGATTGTCCTTTTTCCAGTTTTTCTTTCAATTCAATCGTTTTATTTCGTAAAGCCTCGTCTGATAATTTCTCAAAATCTTGAGCGAGAGCTTCGATTTCATTTGCCTTTTTTTCATATCGGCTGATCGTACGTTTCGTAGGATCAAACACTTTGTTTAAGATTCCAAGCATATAATAACGCTCCTCTATTTCATGCAATTTTTCGGCATGTACAAAAGTTTAACAGGTCCATATTTACCTACATTTATCATACCATACCTTCCATGATTTCCAAAGAATTTGCAATGATTTAGAACAAAAAACCCGCCCCTCATCAAGGGAACGGGTTTACTTTATTTAGGTTGTTTTTAGTCATGAAAAGCTGACAGTTAAGCGTTTGGCTCAATAAGTCCATATTTACCGTCATTTCGGCGATACACCACATTGGTCAAATTTGTGTCAGCATTCGTGAAGACAAAGAAACTGTGACCTAACATGTTCATTTGAAGGATGGCCTCTTCGCTATCCATCGGTTTTAAGTTAAAGCGCTTCTGTCTGACGATTTCTGTTTCATCAACTTCTTCATCATCTTGAACCGCTACATCGACAGTGCCATTTCCTCCAGCAAATAAGTGCTTTTTCGCACCTTGCTCACGGAACTTACGATTCACCTTTGTTTTGTGTTTTCTAATTTGACGTTCTAATTTACTTGCTGCTAGGTCTACTGCATTGTACATGTCCTCATTATGCACCTCAGATCGAAGTGCTAGATCTGTCATTGGAATGGTAACCTCAACTTTAGATTCTTGATCGTTGTAAAACTTCAAGTTCACGTTGACTGAAGCATCTACATCTGACTCAAAATAACGCTCCAGCTTTCCAATTTTTTTCTCGACATGATCTCTTAGTGCAGGTGTTACTTCGATATTTTCTCCTCTGACATTGTAATTCATGTAAAGAACGCCTCCTTTAAAATTAAGGATATGTAAACTTATTTCTACTTTTCCCTCCTTTTCTCCTGCTCAAACGTAAAATAAATGTGAATATTTATTGAAATTTGTCGAATTTTGCAGTGCTTCAGCTTTGCTTGATAGGTGATGAATATATATTCCGTTCATTCTTGAAAAAGACCAGCACGCTTTAAATTTTGAAAGATGAAATAGATGTTTTCAGCGATTGAGACAAAGACTTTAAATCCTTCGCAGATGCTTTCATTTCTTCATTCGCCGCTAGTGATTCTTCAACATTCGCCGACATATGTTCCGTCTCTTCTGAGTTCCGTTTTGCCCCTTCTTCAATGACACCAACCGTTTGAGAAATCTCCTCTGTACTAGCTGAAATCTGCTCTGCGGTCGCTGACATCTCCTCTGCTTTCATGGAGATATCACGAATGGATTCCAAAATGTCATGAAAGTTCTGTGCAGACAATTGCGATGCTTTCACTCCTTCTTCTACATCTCGTTCAACCTTCGTCATAGATTGTGATGACTTTCCCGTATCCTTGTTCAAGTTGGCGAGCAATTGACTAATTTGATCTGTCAGCTGACTCGATTCTTCTGCCAGTTTCCTCACTTCATCTGCCACAACCGCAAAACCCCTTCCATGCTCCCCTGCTCTTGCCGCTTCAATTGCGGCGTTTAAAGCAAGCAAATTCGTCTGATCGGCAATGGCGTGAATATTGCCTAATAGATCTTGGATGGCCGTAAACTGCGCTTGTACATTAGACATTGTGGAGTGGTGTTCATTGACAGACTCCTTAATAGAGCTCATTTGTTTTACAAATTGTTGAATGAGAGATGCGCCCTCTTCAGCCTTTTCAGTCACTGAAATTGATTGACCCGAAACATCGGATGTGTGTTCAACTGCATTTTGCATGCCAGTCGAGACCTCTTGAATGGCAGAAGCGACTTTTCCGACCGCATCTGATTGTTCACGTGACGCTTCACTGACCTGTTCAATCGAGCTAGACGTCTGTTTACTAGCTGAAATGGTCTGGCTGATGGTTTCCTCAAATTGAGCAGCAGAATCAGATAATTGTCTTGATCCGTTCTGCACCTGAAAAATGAGCTGACGCAAATGAGTTGTCATTTGGTTAAAAGCTTTCCCTAGTTGGCCAATCTCATTTCTTGAACTTACTTCAATCTCTTCGAGTGTGAGATCACCATCTGCCATCCTTCTTGCAGCATTTGTAACAGAGACAATCGGTTTTGTCATTCGATGAACAAACCTGATACCAATTACCAAAAAGCCGACTACGATCGCTGCGCTGACAAGAATGAGGGTCAGCAATAATTGGTTACTGTCTTGATTGAGCTGATTGATTTTCTGATCTCGTTGTTTCAGTTGTATTTGTGCGAATTCTTTTGTAAAGGTATGTATTTCTTGTTCGATAGGATGTAATTCTTGACTGAGGCGGGTGTTGAATTCTTTTTGATTTTGCATATTAAGTGAATTAAATAATCGATTGGTTGAGGTGTAGTAGAGATAATTTTTTTCTGAAATTTGATCTAACAGATTTTTTGCTTGTTTAACGGTACTAAGTTTTGAAGCTTCCTTAGTTTTCTTGTTAATATCTTCATATGTTCGCTCAATTTTCTGTAAATTCTCAGCATCTTGCACGGCAACATATGTCTTGATTTGCGCTTCCTGCTTTTGCAGCAGTGTCTCTAGTTCCAGTGAGGTTTGATAGAGCTTCACTTCTTTGTTGAGGAGCGCTTTATAGGATTGATCTGTTTTGTTATAGATAAAGCTTGAGAAACCTAAAATACTGACAAACAACACACATATGACAATAAGCCCACATAAAAATTGATTTTTTAGTCTCATAATTTCCTCCGAAAGGTCTGAATTGAACAAAAATTAATGAATGACATACGGCCTCATACAGGCATGTATTTCATCCATCCACTTTCTAAATTCAGGTATAAAAGAAGTTTTAAGAAATGATTGGAAGTGATTTGAAGGGAATGTATAGAAAGCTAGTATATCGAAACTTGAAAAAATTTGGTCAAACGAACGAATCGTCTTAGCAAAGTGCTCATTTTCAATAATTGAAAGCAGAAGGGGATGTGTTGTCTCTAAATGAAAGAAGGCTTGGATCAGATCATTAAAGATCAGATCCCCTTCTGTTTTAGCAAAATCCTTCTCAATTTCATCTAAATATTTTAGGCTCTCTTCTATCGTATATAGAAGTTCATAATATTTGGTTAATAAGATATAGTCATCTGAACGATACGCCACAGGTCTCACCTATTTATTTCCGTTTATCGTAGAAAACGCCGTCACTCGTCATTGGCTTGTAGGGATTTTGATAATTCATCTGTTTCGTTTTCTTTCTTTGAATGGCTTGAATATCCGCTTTAATCCCTTTTTGAATGGTCGTCAATTGCTTCGCCATCTGTTGATCCGTTTGAATGATCTCTTTGATCTTCTCTTTTTCTTGATCTGTAAGCTCATGCTGAATATCTTTCATTAATTCGTCTCTCTCAATTAAAAAAGCGTCAAAGTCTTCAACCAACGTTTCACTTTGTGGATTTGACGCTATTTCAGCAGCCATTTTTAATGTTTGGTCATGCAGTTGGTCAACAATACTCATAGAGATCCCCCGATAGAGTGGTGACGACCTTTTCGATCCGTTTGAATGACTTCCTTCCAAGCATCACGGAAGTCGATCACGAATTGCTCTACTTCATTCAACATCTCTTCATCATTTTGGAGATTGGCTTCAATGAGTCTACGGTAGATGTAATCATACATACTGGCCATACTCTTTGATACGTCATAGGAGCGATTTAAGGTGACATTTAATTCTTGGATGATGTTTTGAGCCTTTTTCAGGTTCAAGTTTCTCGTTTCAGCATCCTCTTTTTGAATGGCATGCTTCGCTAGTCTAATAAACTTTAAGCACCCTTCATAAAGCATAAGCGTCAACTCGGCCGGTGTTGCGGTTTCAATAGAATTTTTCTGATAGGCGGCATAAGGGTTCTGTATTGCCATATGTTATAAACCTCCAATTATTATCCAAGCAGTTGAGAAAGATAGCCCGATTGGTTGTTTAGCTTTTGAATTGCACTATCCATCGCATTAAACTTTATATAGTAACGATTTTCAACAAGTTTCAAGCGGTCTTGGAATGTACTCATTCGTTTTGCCAAAGAATCCAGGTCCTTCCCAAGTCCGTATTCTTTCAGCTCCATTGTTGTGCTACCAGCCTTTATCTGAATACTTTTCGTGAAGTCTGATAAGGAGTTTTTAATACGGTAAATAATTCCTTGTTCTTTATATTGCTGCTGTGCTTTGTCTTTATCTTTTGAATCAAGGTTTAAACTTCCCGAGATGAACATTTGACTGACCTTTTGAGGATCTTCTTCAATAGCTTTTCTTAGCTTCTCTTCATTAATTTCAAGCTTTCCACCATCTTTATACTTTGATGATGTCGTAATACCAATTTGTGTGATGTGAATTTTATTAGAATCACTTGTCGTAATATCAGCATAAAAATCACTTCTTATTTTAGAGGCTCCAGATCGTAAAATTGAATCACTTCTCAGCAAACCAGACTTCGCGGTCGTTTCCCATAGCTCCACTTCTTTGTCAGACATCGCTTTTTTTTCTTCAGCTGTTAATGGTTGATAATCTCTATTTCTTTTTTCATTGACTTTGCCATTGATCTGCTCAACGAGTTCGTTGTATTTATCAACAAATTGTTTGATTTTGTCATAGATCGCATCGACATCTGTTGAAACGTTTAAGCTGACTGGCTTATCAGTAGTTGCTTTAAGCTCGTATGTGATACCAGCATGGGTGAACGTATTATTGTTATTTTCCATTTTCAGACCGTTAATTTCGTATTGCGCCTTCTGCCCTTGTGTCGTCGCAACTAATTTGTTATCTCCATCTACTTGAAATCCTAATTGTGTTAAGAATGAAGCTGAATCACCATCAGTTGCTTTAATACTGACACCTTCACCAGTCGTTCGCGAGGTGAGAGCAATCGTATCCACATAGCTTGTCCCATCAAAAATTTGTCCTTTATAAGCCGTTACACCTAGCTGAGAGTTATTCAGCCTGGCGACAATATCATCAAGTGTATCGGTATCAGAGGTATTAATTGTCACTGTTTTTGGTTTCGTTGAATCTGGTGTAGTTACCTCAAACGTAAATGTACCGTTTGTAGGTGTAAACCCAGATGTACCAGAAGATTTGTATACAGAAGCTGTCGCAAGCTGAGTGACATTGATCGAGCCAGAGGTAGCACTTGTCGTTCCAGTCGCTGTGACAGCAGCTTCATTAGAGCTTGTCACTTTTTTTGCGCCATAAGTACTTGGAAGCGTTAAGTTTAATTTGTTAATCAGATCATCTAATTCTTTGACTTTCGAATTAACCTCTCGATAGCTGTCTCTTTGCCATTCTAGTATCTGTTTCTGACGTGTCATTTTATCAAGCGGTGCTCGTTCAGATTTCATTAACTTTGATATGATTTCATCAATATCAAACACATTTGAAAATCCAGTAATTCGATTAACCATTGTTCATTTCTCCCTTCATTTACATCCTTTTATCTACAAATAAACCGACAATCTCTGTCATCGCCGCGTAGAAATCAAGCCATTCCTTGGAAGGAATTTCTCTAATGACTTCTTCTGTTTGATTATCTACTACTTTGACATAATATTCATTGAGCTTTTCATGTAATTCAAATTGAAGATGAAATTGAGTAGGTTCTATTAGTTTATTTGCTCCTTGAATGGTTTTTTCAATTTCTTCTTTTGAAACGACCTTGCCATTTCCTTGTAAATCAGTGTTTACACTGTCATTCTGATTATTAGAAACACGGGTTTGATATGCATCGATAATTGTCTCTAGCGATGTCAACTTACCAACAGACATAGTTATTCAGCTCCTGTGCTTTAATCTATCTTTTATATCGGCTTTGAATTTTCAAATTAAATATAGATAGACAGATTTGTTAAAGTTTCATATAGATAGTAACATTCACACAGAAACGCTCTCACACGAAGGAGAATGGGTCAGTCAGATAAAAAAATCCTCACTTTTTTTGTGAGGATAATTGAGAAAGTAGATCTAAGGACATACTCGCAGCGCGATTGTTCTCTTCTTGAATAGACAGGTAAACTTCTTTCCTGTGAATGTCGATGTGCTTAGGAGCATCAATTCCGATTTTCAATTGATCGCCTTCGATCGAGATAATCTTGACTTCAATATCATCGCCTATTTGAATCGACTGATTTAATTTACGAGATAGAACTAGCATGAGGAAGCTACCTCTAACAAATGTTTTGTATGATAAGCTGAATCATGCAAAATGACCTGTTTCGCTTTCATGTTTTTCCGATTTACAATAATAGGCGCTCTTAAATTGGCTGTCGTTTTTTCAATAGAAGATTCCATTGTTAAAATAACCATTACTTCAATATCGTTCGCATCTTCCACACCAATAATTTCCACAACCGCCTCATCTAAGTCAAATTCGTATTGGTTGAAAAATATAAACGGACTGCTGACAATAAACCCTAATTCGGCACTTTTTAATGATTGAAGAACTAAAAATGGGGATTCTTCTGATAAAGGTAAAATAACAAACTGTTTTTGATCCAAAAATCCTGGTATCCCATTAGAGAAGTTGATGATTTGCTCCTCTTTAATCGGCACTTCGCCATGGTATTTTGTTTGAATGATCATAATTCACGACCTTTTTCATTTTTCTTAACTATACCTTATCACCATTTTGGCCCGTTTCGTCAACTTCTATTTTTAATTCAGGGTATTGTAACATATCAATATTTACTTTACCCGGCTGATAGTTAACAATTGGCTTATGCGTTGTTGCCTCAATGATGGCTTTTTGCGGCTCAACATCAATTTGAAGCTCGGAAGGCTGATAGTGAATTTTGACACTAAAGAACGAAGGAATCACACCGATGGTGAATTGTTTTGCTGGAGAACTGCCATTGATTTTGGCATATTCAGCAATTGCATTACCACCATTCTCAATTTTAATTAGTTCGCTTCCTTCTTCCGCTCTTCGGCCCATTCCTTCTTCAACAGCACGTTTCCCCTCAACTGCCCATTCCTCAGACCGCCTAAAAATTGATTTGATATCCATATCAGCAAATGCCTCAGTTTGATCAATTGTTAATTTCGACGGTGTCCTTGTAATGTTCATGACAGCTTTTGGCTGCTGTATCTCAAGATCCGCTCTTGGCTGCTCCACCTCTTGTCTAGAAGGAGTTGTTGACATTTGCAGCTTTGCATAGGTTTGTTGAATTAACAATCTAGGGATTTGCATATATTCACCTCCATGATGCAAAAAAGCACCCAATGGATGCTTTTTATTATCTTAAGAAATCGACAAGTGATGGCTGAATAGCCTTAGCTGTCGCCGCTAAAGCAGCTCTATTCACAACCTCTTGTTGAAGAAGATCAATAATCGCTTTTTCACTTTCAACATCTTCATTATCTGATTTAGCATTTTTCAGCATTTCGAATTGTGAAGTCAAACGGCTACCTACTAAATCAATACGATTCGATCGGGCTCCAAGGTCTGAGCGCTCAGCACTCATCACTTCTTTAAACTGATCGATATTTCCTAATGCATCATCAGAGTTTGTAAACGTTCCATTTTTTAGTGAGTTTTCTAAATCCGTCAGCATTTCGATGACATTTTGACCGCTAGCAGATTGTCCCCCAAAAGCTGAAAGTGGATTTGAGTTCACATTTAAAGTAATACCATCAGAAATGTTCGATTTAACTCCATTAGCATCCGTATAATTTTCAAAGTTAAACGTATACGTGCCATCTGCGTTTTCTACAACTGGTTTTACATTCGTATTTGTCCCATTAAATACGAACTTGCCTAACATCTGAGTGTTCATTGCATCAATGATTTGTTTCTTCATCTGACCAATTTCCACTCCGATAGCCGCTAAATCTTCAGGCTGCTTTGTTCCATTAGCCGCATCAAGCACTTTGTCTCGTACATTTGACATAATATCAATGATTTCAGTGACACTCGTTTCAGATGTATCAATCCAGTTTCGAGCCTCATTTAGATTGTTTTGATATTGTTCATTTCGAAACAGAGCTGTACTATACTGAAGACTTTTCACTGCTGCAACAGGATCATCAGACGTTTTTGTAAAACGTTTTCCAGTTTGCGCCTGCTCATTAATTTTAGAAAGTTTTTCATAACTTTTACTAATATTGCGAAGTGAGTTTTGAGAAATCATACCTTGTGTGACTCGCATCAGTTATCCTACCTTCCTACGACACCCATGCCGTTAATTACTTTATCTAATACTTCATCTTGTAATGTCATTATTCTTGCGGCGGCATTATATGCATGCTGAAATTGAATCATATTCGACATTTCTTCGTCGATGGAGACAGAGCTTGTAGACATTCTACGTTCATTTGCTGAGGTAGCAAGATCAGCTGAACTTCTTTCCAGCGTCATGTACTTTTTCCCTTGTATCCCCATTTCAGCAATGACATTTTGATAGTAATCTTGAATCGTTGTTGTATTCCCGCCTATTGACAGCTTTATATTTTGAATATTGGCTAATTCCGTAGCATTCGAACCGTCACCTTGTGTTTGATTGAGAGATGCGGCAATATTATCTGTTGATGCTAAAATCACATCACTCACCTTGATACGAGCTGCCAATCCTTTATTCAAATCATTGTTATCCTCAATGTCAAAAAAGTTTTGGCCGCTTGTACCGTTTAATGTGTACCCTTGCTTATGCACGTCGTTAAATGTATCCATGAATACTTGTGCTACTTCATCTAGCTCTGCAAGCATCTCTGGATACATTCCTTTTTCAGCTCCATTTGACATGTAGCCATACGATTCAACAAGTGCTTTCACTTTTCCATTCACTTGTAACTGATCTGCTGCAATCGTTGTTGTTCCGAATTGAAGCGAGTTTACAAGACCTGTCGTATTATCGTAGGAGATTTGCAACTCAGACTTCTCGTTGGTAATGCCATTCAAAATTGTACCAGCAGATTGTCCATTCGCACCGATAATGTCGATGTTGACAGTTCCTTCAGCAATTTTGAGTGCATTTCCACCAGGTGGATTGTAGCTCACTTTAATATCAACAAGTGAGGATAACTGATCTATAAGGGCATCACGCGTATCATAAAGATCATTTGGAAGATATCCATTTGGCTCAACTGTTGCAATCTGTTTATTCACTTCCTCTATTTGAGATAAAAGAGTGTTCACATTTTTTGCTGTTGAATCGAGTTCTGTTTTTAGATTCTTTTGTATCGTTGTTAAAGAAGAATTGAGCAGGCGAAATTGGTCTACTAAAGCTTGTGCACTTGTTTTGACAACCGTACGCGCCGAAGCAGAATCAGCATTTTTCGATTCTGATAGGACCTGTAATGATTTCCAAAGATTATCAAAGGCTCTGTTTAAGCCTTCATCTGTCAAATCATTCATAACCCCCTCCATTTGTGAAAGGGCATCAGACTTGGCTCGATAGTAAGACAAATTGTTGTTATGACCTCTGAACTGAAGGTCTAAAAAACTATCTCTAATTCTTTCAACGGTTCCAACTTGAACACCAGTCCCCATTTGGCCATAAGTCTTGCCGTCATAAACAGAATTCACTGGATAAGGATTATCTGCTTTAAAGGTAACTCTTTGTCTTGAGTAGCCTTCCGTATTTGCATTAGACACGTTGTTTGATGTGACATAAAGCCCTGCACGCTGGGCTGTGATTCCTCTTTTAGCCGTCTCTAGTCCCATGAATGTAGAACCCATTGGTATCCTCCTTGTTTAAGCCTTTGAATCAAACAAAGCCCTATGCTGTGTAGGCTTTGAACTCTCAAGACCATTTTGTCCGTAATTCATATTTTCTTTATTAGGATTAACGAGATCAAATGTCAGTGAAATAAATTGAAGTGATTGCTGAATGAGCTGTTTATTTAGATCATTTACATCTTTCAGTTCCACCATGATGTCATTTAATTTTTCATATAATGAAATGAGCTCTACTTGATCCGTACCTTCAGCCTTTTCGATACATGCGGTGATTGTAGACGATTGATCACTTTGTAAAAATTGAACTGTGGCTTCAATCCGCTTTTCTTCTAATTGAGAAATGGCCTGAATATATTTTTGTTCTAGATTCAGAACCTCTGAAAGAGCATCAATCTCATTACTTTTCAGCATTTCTGTTTTATCATTAGACAGCTTTAGAAGCTGTTCATGCAATCCATAGAGTCGATGCAGCTCTTCAATAATTATTTTAACTGACATTCACGCTACTCCTTCTGTTATTGTTGTTTATAAAAATTCAGCATTTTATCTGCTATGCCTTTTGTATCTACTTGATATGTTCCGGCTTCAATGCTTTTTTTAATTTGCTCTATTTTATCTTGGCGTTCTTTCATTAAATTCGGCACCTTTTGCATTTCGATTGCCTTTTTAGAAATTTCGACTTTATCAGTTGATTTTGCTTGATTCGATTGCAACGTCTGTTTCTCATATGTTTTCTTGTAAGGATTTACTGGCTGTGTTCCATATCGATTAATTTTCACGGGATTCCTCTCGCTTTCCGTTACAGTCTGTATTGATTCTATCCTTTTTATCGACCAAACTGCAACTTAGTTTAGGAAATCAGTCGTTTTTAGGATTAATGGCATAATAAGTGTCTTTTTTTCTAGATTCGATCTCCCTTTTACGCCCATCTTCTTGGTTCATTTGAGTGATTTGCGAACTTATATCCTGTTCACATTGGCTGCACAGCTTATTTTTTCTGATCGGTTGGCCGCATCTTTCACAAGGATAGTTGATATTCGGAAATTGACTAATCTGAAGCCTTTTCAACCGGATAAATTTCAAGATTAATTCTTCATCAACCTCTGTTGCTTCTACTATTTCAACAATGGTTGATTGTCTATTACTTTGCTTCCGCAAGAATTTATAAACGATATCAAAAGAACGTTCTTCTTCTTCAAAGCATTTATTACAAACAGTTTGGATGGTGGTTTTTAAAAATAACTGATTACATTGTGGACAGTTTGCCAATTGATTCATAACCAAAACCCCTTGCGTTATTTTCTTTTTTAATATCGGTTGATTATCATGATTTTTAACTACGAATCAACGTAAAAGAGGAAACACTTTTGGCACCTGCATCTTTTAAAATTCTTGCCGCATCATAGATTGTCGCCCCAGTTGTATAGATATCATCGATTAAAATGACATCCTTTTGAACGATGCCGTCTCGTTGCTTTAATTGGAACAAACCCTTTTGATCTAGACGTTCATTTTTACTTCTCTTAGACTGCTTATCTTGATGAATTTTAATGAGTGGTTGCAGTATAGGCAATCCAATGAAGGAAGCTAGCACGACTGACTGATTAAATCCTCTTTCCTTTAACCTCTCTTTACTTAAAGGAATCGGGACCAATGCCGGTTTTTCTATTGAAAAAGAGCACTTAAACGCTTCTTGTACATCTTTCTTAAACAAATCAGCTAAAGCAGTATCACCTCGAAATTTATACCGGGCTAGGAGGCCTTTCATGAAATCGTTATAAACATAAACAGACCTATTTTTTACCAGCACCTCAGTCGAATCAGATCGTTGATTCCAGCGGAAACAATCATGGCATAATTGATTACTAACCTGTGCTCTTCCACATTTGGGACAAATAGGGCTATGAATCTTAATTAGTCGTTTCTTACAAGCTATACATAAACTATCTTCACTTAATAGAAGTAATGATTTCCATGTAAAAGGAGCAACAAATTGTCCCTCACAGATTGGACAAATCAACTATTTTCCTTATTCAACGGTAGACGATTTGCACATCTTGGAAATGTTGTGACCTTTGAAGCAGCTTCTGTGAGAATGACAAGCATAGCCGTATTTTTTTGTTTATCTACCATCTCGGATTTACTGTAAGATATTTTCTCGATATCTATTATATATTGTAGTTTCATTTGATTCAGCGAAATAGCCAATACATCTTCTATATACTTTTCACAATGACAAATCATGTTTAATTGGTCGAGATATTGATAGAGGATTTTCTTTAGTAGTATTTCTTTTGCATTGAGTAGCATATTTTGTCCCTCCTGCCATTTGTGTATTGTCAATATTATGTACCCTGATTTATCTGAAACCACACTATTTTCAAGAAAACTCCTGTGCAGCCGTACCATTCATTTGTACGATATGATTCTTCGCTTGCTTCATACTTCTCGTTAAACCAAAATGAAAAAAGAGAACATCTCCATCAGAATAATCAGGATGCCTACCTGCTCTCCCAGAAATTTGTATAAGTGCACTTTCTGTAAAAATAGTTGATTCTGCACCTAGTACCCCAACCTGAACATTTTGAATGGTTACACCCCTCTCTAAAATAGTTGTGGTAACCAGGACATCGTATGTATCATTCCTGAATCTCCTTACCTTTTTTTTTCTATCTTGATCGTCAGCAGAAACACCCTCTACATTTACATGAAGTTCTCGAAGAATAGTCATTACCTTCTTCATAGTAGAAATAGAAGGAACAAAAAGTAAAACCCTTCTCCTTTTTGTGATATGTTGCTGAAGCCATTTCACCACAGTAAACGGCAGCTGATTCTTTTTTAATTTCTTTTTCCAATGTCCGATCCATTGAAATGATGGGACCGGTAAAGGTTGTTGATGGAAACGATGAGGAATCTTTACTGCTTCTAATCGTCCGCGAGAAACGTCTCTTTTCATTCTTTTAGATGGTGTGGCACTTAAGTAAATTTTGATTCCGCTTTTGCTCATGGCCTTATGAACAGCAAACTGAAGACGCTCATCGATTGAGAAAGGAAAGGCATCGACTTCATCTACAATGAGGACATCAAAAGCATTTTTGTATCTCATCAGCTGATGTGTTGTGGCAATCATAAGCGGCGCTATTTGAAACCTTTGAGGACTTCCACCATAAAGCACAGCTATATTCACCCCTTGAAATACTTTTCTAATTCGCGGTTCAAGTTCAAGCACAACATCTGTTCTAGGTGTGGCAATACATACACTCATTCCTTTCTTTAACGCATATTCAATTCCGTGAAAAAGCACCTCTGTTTTCCCTGCCCCGCAAACAGCCCATACTAGTAGATCAGATTTATTTTTTATCGCTTCTATCATTTTTTCTGACGCTACCTTTTGTCCCTTAGACAGCTCTCCCTGCCATGTTAATTCAACTTGAAATGTTTCTTTCGTTTGTGGACCAATCCATTCATAAAGAGAGCTACATTCGGTTGCTTTTCCCATCATGATGCATGATCTACAGTACACACATTCTTTTTGACACATTTCACACGGAGAGAGAGCAAAATATTGCTTTTTTGATACACCACACCGCAAGCATATAAAACCGCTCGCTTTCCTTTCAATGGCAGGAGTTCTAGTTATTAACCCTTTCTCCTCCAGCCAATCCAAATTGGATTGTGTGCATCTGCATTCAAAGGTAAGGAGGTGCCGTGAGTGGAGTTGTCCCATTAGTTTCATTGCTTTGTTCATGTTCAATTTCACCAAACACCTTTCAATTGATGTTTGCCTATTATGTACAAAGACCTGAGCTTTCGTCCAACTGCAAAAACAGAAAAATAAATCCCCTTTTTTATGAGAAAAGGGGATTTTGAGTTCTATCTGATTACCCAGCCAATACCTAATGAGCCTTCGCCTAGATGAGTGCCGATCACGGCACCAAAATAGCTTTTATAAAATTCAACATGTGGGTACTTTTCTGATAAATGCGCCAACAATTCTTCTGCTTCTTCTTCTCTATTTCCATGAATGATTGCTGCTCTCATCGGAACACCGCATGATGCATCTTCATCAAATAATTCAAAAATACGGGAAATGGCCTTTTTACGTGTACGAATCTTTTCAAAAAGGACAATTAGCTTGTTGTCAAAATGAAGGATAGGCTTTACCTTTAAGAGGCTTCCAATAAAAGCCTGAGCACCATTTAATCTGCCGCCTCTTTGCAAATGAGTTAAGTCGTCTACCATAAAATAGGCTCGTTCGTTTTCTTTCAATTGATTGAGATGTGTTAAAACCTCTTCTGGAGAAACACCTTTTTGAATTTTTTCAGCAGCTTCTAATGCATAAAAACCCTGCACCATACAACTAGTTTCTGAATCAAACGGATAAATGTCAATTCCGTCAACCATATCGTTTGCT
Source organism: Bacillus sp. FJAT-53060 (assembly GCF_037104745.1). NCBI lineage: Bacteria > Bacillati > Bacillota > Bacilli > Caryophanales > Bacillaceae > Bacillus > Bacillus sp. FJAT-53060. Next base: position 47,592 of record NZ_JBAWSW010000010.1, on the reverse strand, counting down.
ATGGCTGCACTATTATAAGTTCCACTGATTCCACTTGAAAGATGAATACTAATCACAGCGTCGTGTGTTTCACTTAATTTTTCATATAATTCTACTAGTTCACCAAAAGCAGGCTGAGAGGTTGTTGGAAGGTCTTTATGCTTTTTTACTTCCTCATAATATGCCTTCCAATCCATCTCTATTTCTTCTCGATACGATTCACAGCCAAAGATGACGTTAAGGGGGATCATATGAATTTGATGTTTGTCACGTAGCTCTTGTGGTATATAAGCAGTACTGTCTGTTACAACGGCTATTTTCATTCTTAAATACCTTCCTTATTCGTTACTCTTTTTTATTCTAAAGGAATGATCATTGTTTTCGTTAGATTTATAATAGTAATCAAAAAAGCCTGCCTAATCAATAGGCAAGCCACTATCTCCGAAAAAGACTTCTTATCAAACCTATCATTTCACTCAATCTAAGGATGTGAGAGAACCAAAAACAGGCGAAAAAGGAGTACTTGTCCGGAACATTATCTCATTTCTACCCAGCCGTTTTTAATCGCTACAACAACAGCTTGTGTACGGTCGTTTACATTCATTTTTTGCAAAATGTTACTTACGTGGTTTTTGACTGTTTTCTCACTAATAAAGAGCGATTCACCAATTCCTCTATTGCTCTTTCCATCAGCTAACATTTGAAGAACTTCACATTCACGTCTTGTTAAAATATGAAGTGGTCTGCGAATCTCTGGGTATACCTCGTGCTGTGGATATGCTGAAACACCACTAGTCGCTAGACGTCGAAATTCATTTACTAAGTTATGAGTTACTTTTGGATGTAAATAAGATCCTCCGTCAGCTACTACTTTTACTGCTTCAATGAGAGTGTCTGCATCCATTTCTTTTAACAGGTAACCTCTCGCACCTGTTTTCAATGCATGTGTCACATAGTTTTCATCGTCATGAATAGATAGAATAATGACTTTTGATTCGGGATAAAGCTCTACTAGCTGCTTTGTAGCCTCTACACCATTTACATTCGGCATATTAATGTCCATAATGACAACATCCGGATGATAGTGCTCTACAATACGTGCAGCTTCGTCACCGTCGTCTCCTTCTGCAACTACTTCAAAAGTAGGTTCAAAATCTAAAATCCGTTTGACACCTTCACGGAATAATTGGTGGTCATCAATAATTACAATATTTACTTTAGTCACAAGCTACGCCTCCCCATGTTTATTGTTCTACACCTGAACTTTATGGTCAATATGTCTTTTGACTCTATTTTACAATTTTATTCTGCAATGTTAACGGCACTCTAATCATGATGAATGTCCCTAGACCTATTTTTGAGTCTATGGTTATTTTACCTTCTAGTAAGTCTACGCGCTCTTTCATGCCAAGTAAACCAAAGGATTTGTTTTTGATTGTTTTGACATCCTTCATATCAAAGCCTTTTCCATCATCTTTGATAATTAATGTCACAGAATTTTTTGTTACTTCTACCTTTACAGAAATTTCTTCAGCTTCAGAATGTTTTAAGGAATTAGTGACAGCTTCTTGGGCTAGCCTAAACAGTGCCACTTCAAATTGAGAAGCAATTCTTTCGTTTTCTGTATCACCTATGCATTGGAACGTAATCTTGGTGTTTCCATCATACTCTTCAATTGTATTTAAGTATTTTCTTAATGTCGGAATGAGACCTAAATCATCTAAAGCCATCGGTCTTAAATCATAAATGATTCTTCTCACTTCGTACAGAGCATTTCGCACATTGTGTCTGAGACTTCTAATTTCTTTAAAGCCCTCCTCTGTACCACGGTCTCTAAAAATCCGTTCAATCAATTCAGAACGCATCATTACGTTTGCCAGCATCTGAGCAGGACCGTCATGAATTTCCCGGGACACCCTTTTGCGCTCTTCTTCCTGCGCTTCAATAATTCTTAGACCAAAATCTTGTTTTGCCTGTGCATCTTCCAGCAAAACGCCCACCTGGCGTAAATCCTGGTTGAGATAGTTGAGGACAACCGTGATCTGACTCACAAGCGTTTCAGAACGTTCAATGACGTCTTGTAGGTTTAATAAGCGTCTTTCGAGATCGTCTCTTCTCTCTCTCAACTGCTTTTCACGCTGTTGGATCATGGTGAGTTCTACTTGAAGATTATGTGCTTTTTCATAGGCCTCTCGAATTTCGTCTTCGCTGAATTTGTTGAAGTTTCTGCTGACCTCAGATAAGCGATTTCTAGCATGTCTCGTATGGACTTCTAGTTTATCCCCAAAGTCGATTACTTCGTTCACTTGCTGCTTGATTTGCTTAAGCTCTTCTACTAGGCTTTCATATTGTTGACGGGACTGTTCGCCTATTCTAAATACTTCGTCCTTGCTACCATCAACTGTACTTAGCATTTTTATGATGATTGAATCCAATAATTTCGGATCCATTTTGGGTGTTGTCATGGCTTTTCCCTCCCGTAACAGTGATGTCATCTTTTTTTATTATAAATGTCATTGATCTGCATTTTATGTCGAATTATAATGAAAGAATGCGTATAAATCATGAAGTTTTTATGACGACCCTTTTTACGCTCCTATCATCATAACAAAATACGCTGTAAAATTCTAAAGCCAATGCAAATTTTCTCTAGTCTTACAATTTGCTTGTCAGGAGGGTATGTCTTTTGCTGAACCGCTATCTTACAGTAAAAAGTCGTGGCGAGCATGAGGTCGTCATTGAAAAATCACGTTTTATTTGTCATATACAGCGTGCTGTCTCAGAAGAAGAAGCACAAGCATTTATACAAACCATTAAAAAACAACATTGGAATGCCACACATAATTGTTCAGCTTATCTCATTGGTGAAAATGATTTGATTCAAAAAGCAAATGATGATGGTGAACCAAGTGGTACAGCAGGTGTGCCAATGCTTGAAGTGCTAAAGAAACGTAAGCTTAAAGATACAGTCGTTGTGGTCACTCGCTATTTCGGCGGTATCAAATTAGGTGCCGGTGGATTAATTCGTGCCTACGGAAAGTCTGTATCAGAAGCAATCAATCATGTTGGTACGGTAGAATGTTGCTTAATGCGTACGATGCACACAACAATAGATTATACATGGCTTGGAAAGGTAGAGAATGAGCTTAGAGCCTCATCTTTTCAGCTAAAAGAAATCCATTATGCCGAAGATGTTATTTTTGAGACGTATGTAGAAGAATCACAAACAGAGCAGTTCATCAAATGGATGACTGAGCTGACAAATGGAAACAGTGTTACAAAAGAAGGTGTACTTATTTATTTAGAAAAGGACATTTGTCCGATAAAGGAGAAAGATGAATGGCACAACGAGTAAAAGTGCGTGTACGAAAGAAAAAATGGAAGAAGAAAAAGATTTTCAAACGTATTCTGATCTTATTTTTGCTTCTCTTCATCTGCATGGGCGGATTTGCAGTATATAAAATTGTTAATACACTTCAGGCTGCTGACAAAACATATGATGAATTAGAGCGCGGGGAGAAATCAAAGCTCCGTGATGCTGTGATTGACATTAAGAAGAAACCTTTCTCTGTTCTATTTGTCGGAATTGAAGATTATGCCACGAATGGTGATTATGGCCGTTCAGATTCACTCATTGTCGCAACCATTAATCCTCAGGATAAAACGATGAAAATGGTTAGTATTCCTCGTGACACACGGGTACAGCTTGCAAGTGATACGACAGGAAGTAAAGGAAAGATTAATGCGGCATTTGCTAAAGGCGGAAAAGACGAAACGATTGAAACTGTCGAACAATTCTTGCATATTCCGATCGACAAATATGCAACAGTGGATTTTGAGGGCTTCAAAGATGTCATTGATGAAGTGGGTGGAATTGATATAGATGTTCCATTTGACTTCAATGAAAAAAGTGACGTCAAAAAATCAAAAAAGATTTACTTTAAAAAAGGAAATATGCATTTAAACGGGGAAGAAGCACTTGCTTACGCACGTATGAGAAAACAAGATCCACGTGGTGATTTCGGGCGTAACGATCGTCAGAAACAAATTTTACGAGCAATGATCGATCAAATGGCGAAACCAAATAACATTGCAAACATCGATAATATCGCAAGAGAAGTAAGTGATCACATTACGACCAATTTCCGTATCACGGAAGGCCTTGCTCTTCAGCAAATTTACAGTGGTTTTAAAGGAGACGACACAGAAACAATTTCTATTAAAGGATCAGACCTTTATTTAGGACCAAATCGAACGTACTACTTCGAGCCAGATCAAACCAACTTGGCTGAGCTGCAAAATGAATTACGGACGCATTTAAAGCTTCCTATTGAGTCATCCATTGGAACAGATTCACAGACCAATTCATCAGGACAATAAAAAACAACCCGCTTCCTATGATAGGATCCCCTCATAGTAGACAGAAAAAAGAAAGCATACTAATCTGTCTATAATGGAGGGGTTTTTTTGGGGAAACACGTAAAATTCAAAATAGCTGAAGCAGTTCAAGAAGCAGTATGTAAATATATCTATTTTACAACCATCAACGATTCCAACAGAAGTTAAACAACCTGAGCCCATATCAATACAGGACTCAGGCTGCTTAGTGTCTTTTTAACACTGTCTACTTGACAGGGGTCACTTCATTAGGAACAGGTTGTTTTTTTATTGCCTTTTGACCATGCGCTTATAGAATTTTGTAAATGGTTTAAACTCTTCGTTCACTAAACCAGTGACTTCCGCAATGACTTGCATAAACATGACCAGTAAAAATATAATGATCAGTGATAACCAAATGGTTGCGCTTGTCATCAAAATCGCACTCAAGCTGAAGACTAAGCCAATCATGTAAATTACGATCACAGCCATTCGATGAGATAAGCCAAAGGCCATGAGTCTATGATGGATGTGAGATTTGTCAGGCGCCGAAATTGGCTGTTTATTTAATATCCGCCTGATAATCGCAAAAGTGGTATCGAAAATAGGGACACCTAAGATGATCACCGGGATAACGACACTAAACAAAGTGACACTTTTGTATAACCCTAACAGAGACAGCACTGAAATCATGTAGCCTAAAAATAATGAGCCTGTATCACCCATAAAAATCTTTGCCGGATGGAAGTTATAAAATAGAAAGCCGATTGTACTGCCAATGACGACAAGAGACAAAGAAAGAATGAGTATCTTGTCAGCAGAAAATGCCATCACAGCAATCGTTGTTAAACCGATGACAGAAATTCCGGCAGCAAGTCCATCCAGGCCGTCAATTAAATTGATCGCATTTGTGATTCCGACAATCCATAACACAGTTAGGGGATATGCCATCCAGCCTAACTCGAGTCGATCTGTTAAGAAAGGAACAGAGAAAAAGTCCATTTTTAAACCCGTGCTCACGATCAAGCAAGCCACGAGAACTTGCACGAGAAATTTAAATTTTGCACTTAAATTATATTTATCATCAAATATACCTAAAATGACGATGAGTACGGCACCAACTGAAATAGCTGTAATTTTATTATGTAGAAACAGCCCACCTGCTAATGCTCCAGCCACTACCCCAATAAAAATCGCCAAACCGCCCATTCGAGGCATTACTTTATCATGAACTTTTCGTTTATTCGGCTGGTCCACTGCACCAATCTTAATTGCAAACTTTTTGACGATTGGTGTCACAATTAAAACTGTAGCCAGAGAGACAAAAAACGCTAACAGGGCGCGTTCGTATTCCATAGGTCAGTCTCCTTCTAAATTGAAATCTGTATTTTGTATATTGGCCGCTCTTTCCATTATACAATTGAATATAGGATGATCACAAGCTCCCTCTGTGAAGAAGATACAAATAAAAACGCACAATCCTGAATCAATTATGCGTTTTCTTTAATATTCGTTAATTCCACCATATTTGTGAACAGCGCATGCCAATCTTTTTTCTTTGCCCGACTTTGTCTTAGATGTTTGTAGGTCAAGTCGTCTTTTTTGCTGATCACTTTTTGACAGGCTTCTACGAAAAGAGCTGGATTTTTGCCCTCTAAATACTCATACACATTATTCTCTCTTAGCCTTTCCGTTGACGGAAGATTTAAACCTACTACAGGCTTTCCTGCAGCTAAAAATTCAAATAGCTTAAGCGGGAAAACCGCTTTATTATAAGGAGACTGTTTGTATGGCATCATTCCTACATCAATCAGTTTCATATACGCAGGCACTTTTTCTGGTGCAACAGCCCCTGTCCAAATGACATTTGGCAGTTTGAGTGCATGCTGAAAAGATGGATCTCCATTTGTTCCATCCGGACCGACAAATAAAAATGTCCAATCTGGCTGCATGTGAGCAACTTGCGCAATCATGTCAAAATCGAGCTTCGGCTTGATTCCTCCAATAAAGCCAAGAACGGTTCCTTTTCTTCCTTCTAGCACATCCTCCTTACAAGGGAGAGTGCTTTTCGCAAACATATCGTATTCAACCCCATTTTCCACTGTGAACACATCTTTCGGTTCACCCATGAGACGCTTTTTGATTTGATCGTGTAAATATTGTGAAGAGCATGTAATACTATGTGCGTATTTAATAATACGATTCTCTGCTTTTACAATGACACGCTGTCTCATATAAGAGAGGATGTTATTTTTCCCGCTTATCGGCTCTCCCCACAGATCACTGCAATCATACACAATATGTTTCCATTTAAATAAAGAAGATAAGAGCGGAAAGCCAGGAAACGTATACCATAAGCAAACAGCTACCCCCTTCTTTTCCTCCTGCCGCAAATGCTCAAGAAGTGGGGACAACTTATGAATATAGAACATATCTTGATAACGACCAAAGCGAAAAAATTTGCTCTTAAACACATCAGGAATGGTCATTTGCTTCATTCGATCCGTTATGGGCTGAAAGGGAGCTGTATGACGGGCTGAAGATGGACATACCCAAATAACCTCTTTCGTTTCTGGATCAGATGCTAGAAATTCAGCCAAGCGATGCCGTCTGTACCTCAGGCCATCCTGCCCCCATTCTCCCGTTGCTACGATAACATGTATGATCGAGTTGGCTTTCACCTTTATCACCTTTTTTCCCTTCTGTTTATAAGCGCTTCTTCACAGCATTTGTGGCATAGTGCATAAAACACCAAGACGCTTTGACAAAATGAAGCTGCTCTATTTCTCTGTAGACAAACCACGTTTTTTTCGCCGCTTTCCACTTGTTACTAGAGATAGAGTTTCCAACGATGCGATATTCACTTAAGGGCTCACTCATCCCATAGGCCGTAAATCCTCTTTTTAAAATTGACAGCCATGTTGCCAGGTCCTGTCTAGTTCGGATGTTCGGCATTTCCACATGTCCTACCTGTTGAAGATCTAGCATCACTGTCAAACAGCCGATAATTGTATTTTTCAAGGCTTCATTGTAGTTCAATTGAGATGGTGCAGTGACTGTTTTTTGTAATGGTTCTCCATTTTCTGCAATGATGTCATACGCGGTGAATGAAAAGGCATAATCATTCGCTAACATAAAGCCTACCTGCTTTTCGAGCTTTGTCTCTTTCCACTTATCATCGCTGTCTAAAAATGCGATAAAACGGCCTCTTGCCTGTTTGATGGCTGTGTTTCTAGCAATGGCGGCTCCCCCATTTTCCTCTAAATATATGACGTTGATTCTGTCGTCCGTTTGACTTAATTCGCCTAATAGCTTCCTTGTTCCATCTGTTGAGCGATCATCTGCAATGATCAGCTCCCAGTTAGAATAGGTTTGGGCAAGGACGGAATGAACTGTATCCGTTAAATAACGTTCCGCATTATACGCCGGTGTAATGATTGATACTAACGGTTGTTTGTTCACCTAAGACTCATCTCCAGTTCATCATTAAGATTCTTTGAACACTTCAGGTAACACCACAAACATAAGCGAGATGCTAAAGCCAATGACAAGTCCAAGCAGTGCCCGTTTTTTCGCTGACATGCCTTTATTGCCTTCATCCAGCACTTGGGCATGATCGACAATCGTTGCCTGCTTCATTCCGAGCTTTGTTGCCTCCAATTCATATAAGAATCGTTCTTTATCGACTTTGGAGCCATTGCTGACAGATTCGTCTTCAATAGCGGATAATCTACTTTCAATAACCTGCTGTCTTTTCGTAAATAATGCTTTGTCTTGCTTTAGAAATGTATCTGATACCTGCTTGACAACAGCCAAAGCTCGATCCTTATCGGCATCTGTAAACGAAAGCTGTAATTGTGTATCTAATTGATTGGTTAGAATCAGACGGTTTTTCACATCCTGCCTTTCTTCTTCCTTTACATCTCGGAGTGCTTGACTAAGAAATGCATCGCTTTTTAATAGAGATGTCACTTCTGCTATATTGTTATACACCCCGTCATCATATTTACCAAGCGTCAAGGTAACAACTGCTGTGTAACTAGACTTTTCTACTGTCCCTTTGGCAAAAAAGAAACCAAAAGCGGCTAATACGACAGGTAGCAGCACAAGCCATATGATATATTTTTTGATTCGCTTCCCTATTCTTAATATGAAACCAGACATGTTCATTCTCCCAACATTTGACGTATTTGCTTTTTCACTAGTGTAACCATACAAGCTCAGCATCACACGTTTTACCACGGCTTGAAACGTTGTTTATTTTTCATGATATTCACCGCTGCGATCACCAGCCCTAAAAACACCCAGTGGAAATATAAATTCGAGACGGAACTAGGACTGATACTTGAGACGAGAAAGCTCAGCATTGCAGCAAATAGACCTTCAATAATCATCTTTGCTGATCTCGTGTCAGCCAATTTGTATTGTTTGTACAGTGAGAACATGAGATAGGCGTACACTGCGATATAGCCTAGCGTGACTGCAAATCCAAAATTCGTCATCACCTCTAGCAGCCAATTGTGTACTTCAACGACTTGATCTGTATCAAAGATCGAAAAGTGGGCTAAGTAGTATGACACGTTGCCCGCTCCGACCCCGAACCCGTATGAATTCGTAAAGAAATGCCATGCGTTTTTAATCAAATTCGCTCTAGCAATGTTGGATGGGAGTGGTTCACTAAAAGAATGTGCGACCTGAGAAGCAAGAAACAAGTCATAAAAGACCGAATAGATCTTAGCTGAAAAGACGGCAATACATATGACACCTAACCCGCCTGCTGCGATGAGTGACCACTTTTTTAAGAAGCGAGGCATCAGCAGCCACACATAGATCGCCGCTCCAGCAAAAACACCAAGCAAGCTGGCGCGAGATTCTGTTAACAAAATGAGATACAGCGCTGCGATCGCTCCTAATAAACCAAACGCTTTGATATAACCATTTTTCATTTGACGCATACACGCCACATATAAGAAAAAGCTAATGGATAAAAACGTCGCGAAATCATTTTGATTAAAGAAGACAGCTGTAGGATAGTGCTGTTTGTACGCTGGTCCAAGATACAATGATGTATTCGGTAAATGGATCAAGGTAAAGTGATTATAAAACCCGATCCCCATCACAAATACGGTCATGACAAGCCAAATGCTATAAAATGTCACAATCTGATCCATCCGCTGAATGTACATGACCACAAGAAAGACGAACCCCATCCCCATCGCAAGGAGAGACATATATTTCAGACCGTCTGTGACTGAATGAGCCCAAAGCAATGAGATGAGCCCGTAAAGAAACCATGAAGCGAAAAAACCGAGAATGCCTTTTACACGAAGATGTTGCCAATGCGATATGTACGTCCCCTTATCTCTCATCCTCCAAATCAATAAAGCAAAGACGACAATGAGCATAATCCGATATAGAAAAAGACTAAAGAAACCGACACTAATAGAAAAGAAAGCGTTATTGAGAAAGGTGAATGCAATCAAAAGGTAGATAGCTGACATGAATATTTGCTCACCATTCAAATATAGCTTCATCAATACTGCAACTGCCACAAGAACTACAAGCAATACCGGAATTGCCATCATCTTTTTTACCCCAACAGGCTGCGTGAATGCCATTTGCACAAGCCAAATTCCTGCAGCAAATAAAATAAATCCGAGCATGATTTGCCATGCTGTTTGTTTCACACTCATACCCATTTTCCTCCTAAGCCATCCATCCGATTTGAGGGATTAAGCCTTTACTTCCTGTTCATAGTAGGAAATGGTACGTGCCAAACCTTCTTGTAAAGTTACGACAGGCTCCCATGCTAAGACTCGTTTCGTATCCTCATTCGCCAATGTACTATGAACAATATCTCCTTCACGCTGCGGCTTGTAAATCGGTTCAAGATGTGATTTCGTCACTCGCTTCATCGTTTGAAACAACTCATTGACAGTAATGGAATCACCACACGATATATTTAAACAAACGTTTGATTGGGCTGTTAAAGCTTTGACATTCGCTGCTGCTAGATCACCGACATAGATAAAATCCCTTGTTTGTTCGCCGTCTCCGAAAATGAATGGTGCCTCATGCTTTGCAAACTTATCAGAAAAAATAGAGACAACCCCACCTTCGCCAAGTGCATCTTGACGCGGGCCATATACATTGCTATATCGCAGAATACAATAATCCACATGATAGAGTGATTTTGCCATTTCTAAGTATCGCTCTACTGTGAGTTTCGATAAGCCATAGGGTGAACCAGGCTGTAGTGGATGAGCTGTATCCACTGGCAGATAAACTGGGTCTCCATAGACAGCTGCCGAAGAGGCGAATATTACCTTCTTGACACCAATCTCTGAAGCAGCTTTGATCACATGCAGAGATCCTTTAATATTCACTTCCTGATCATATATATAATCTTTGACCGACATTGCTACACTTACCTGTGCAGCAAGATGAATGATGTAGTCTGGTGCGATTTGTTTGATGATTTCACCCACTTCTGGTTTTGTTATATCCGCTTCAATACATTGAACAGATAAATGAGCAATATTTTCCTTACTACCTGTTGAAAAATTATCAAGTACGATGGCCTCATATCCCTTTTCTATTAATTTTTCAACAGTATGTGAACCTATAAATCCACTGCCTCCAGTAACCAATACTTTCTTCATCCAAGTTTCCTCCTAAATCAAGCTTCTAATAACATCTTAACATCCTGTACATGAGGACGACCGATTGAATGATAAATAAAGCCGTTTTTTCTCATTTGATCTGGTTCAAATACATTGCGTCCATCGATAATGACTGGACGTTGAAGAAGACTTCTGACTTTCTCCATATCCATTTTTAATACTTCTTCCCATTCAGTCAAAATTAAACAGGCATCTGAATTCTCTATTGTTTGATATAGATTGTTGCTAAATATTATCTCGTTCCCAAGGATCTCCTTCGCTTCTAAGTGAGCAATTGGATCGTACGCTTTTACGTAAGCTCCCAAATCTTGTAGCATAGGAATAATATCAAGGGCTGGAGAGGATCTCAAATCATTTGTATTAGGTTTAAATGCCAACCCTAATACCGAAATGGTTTTTCCTTTTATTTCACCATAGACATCCATCAATTTTTTTACAAGATACGCTCGTTGATGTGTATTTGTTTCTACAACAGATTCAATTAGTTTAAAACGATAGCCTACTGTTTCAGCTATTTTTAATAGTGCCTTGGTATCTTTCGGGAAACAGGAACCCCCAAATCCGACTCCAGCTTTTAAAAATTTCCTCCCAATCCGGCTATCTAGGCCAACACCTTCTGATACTTTCTCAACATCTGCACCCACTCGATCACATATGTTGGCAATATCATTGATAAAGGAAATTTTGGTTGCAAGCATCGCATTTGCAGCGTATTTAATCATCTCTGCACTTTCTATATTGGTTTCCACCACTGCTGTTTGAAATGGTTCATGTAACTCCTTAATGATTTCCAATGCATGAGAACTTGTAGACCCTATGACAACTCGCTCCATATTCATCGTATCTTTAATAGCAGAGCCTTCTCGAAGGAATTCTGGATTTGACACAACGTCAAAGGGGTATTTGCTTCGTGAAGCTTTCTCTACAATGGCTTTAACAAGTCGACCCGTGCCCACTGGCACCGTACTTTTATTAACAATGACTTTGTATCCATTCAAGGATTCACCAACAGTTTGAGCAACTGCTTTCACGTAAGTTAAATCCGCTTCCCCCTTCGGTGTCATTGGTGTGCCTACAGCAATATAAATAATCGTTGATTCTCGAATCGCAGCAAGAATATTGGTTGTAAAACACAGTCTTCCTTCTTCTGTATTCTTTTCAATCAATTCCTTTAAACCAGGTTCATAAATTGGAACGATACCACTTTTTAAGCTGTTGATTTTTGATTCATCGATGTCACAGCAGATGACGCGATTTCCGATATCAGCAAAACAAGTACCCGATACTAACCCGACATACCCTGTTCCAATCACAGCAATTTTCTTCATCATTCTTCATCCTCTCAGTAAAAGCATTTGACCGTTCCAAACTGTATATCTATCATCCTTTGCACATTTCATCCTGTTTAAACGATGGATGTTGATTGATTCAGCATCTTTTCATATTGCCGAATCAGATGCTCAGCATTATGTGTTGATGAATATTCTCTATGGACGATTCGGTGAAGATCGTCCTTCACTTGTTCATTCCATTTATTTTCATAAAGGTAGGTATGAATGGACTCTTTTAGCTGACTCGTTGAACGCGGTTCAATGAGCAGGTGTTGATAGGTCGAAAATAATGACGGTAGACCACCTACTCGTGTCGCAATGACAGGTACCTTTAACGAAAGCGCCTCAAGGACGACGGTCGGCATTCCTTCACTATAGGAAGGAAGTGCAAATAGATCGGCTGCCATTAAGTAGTCTTTCACCTGATCATTTGGCACCTGCCCTGGGAGTATAATTGATTCCCCAGCTCGTTCAGTCAGCTCCTTTGCAAGTGGTCCTATTCCGACACATACCGCTTTCACACCATCCATCCCACTGACAACATCAGCTAATTCAAGCAAGCCTTTCTCTTTGACTAATCGCCCGACAAAGACAACAAGCTTGTCGTGAAGCGGTAAACCTAACTGCTTTCTGATGTCTTCTTTATTTCCATGCGTTTCAGAAAATGACTTGAGCGGAATACCGAGCGGGAGAAATTTTGCTCCCACCTTTGTCATGTCATTGGTCTTTTTTGCCAGCTCCTCACTCACTGTCAAAACAGCAGCTGCCTGTTTCACCGCTGTCTCAAAGGCTGCAAGCGCCCCTTTGCTATAGCGGGGATACACGTTGACATCACTGCCGTGCAAGGTCAGAAGATAACGGATATGAGCTTCTTTTTGTATCACGGCAGCTGCGCCACCTGACGGCATGGCAAAGTGCGCATGGATGAAATCTGGTGACAGCTGATGACGCTGCATTGTGCGCAGAACAGCAACTGCTATTCGTTTACTCGGCTGTGCCCATTTCAGCTGTCCCGGTAATGCTGTATAGGGAGGTCTGTAAACCGTCACACCACACCGTATTTCCTGTTCTGGCAAATCTCTTTTCTGCCGATAGGATGCCTTGAACATCCGTAAGATAGGCGGATTCACTGGATTGGGACAAATGACTGTCACTTCTATTCCTTGCTTGAGAAGTTCCTGCACTTGCGTTTCATGAAAGACGCCCTCACTCGGATGTTTTTCACTAGGATATACACTTGTCAGCCATAGAACCTTCATGACGAACGACCTCTTCTCAATAATTTTCCTACAACCTGTGGATACATTTTGACGAGCAGCAGGCCATACAAAGCAGCACTTAAACAAATAGTCAGGAGTAATTGAAGCGAAACATCTGCTGACGTCAGCTTCATTCCTTGATGTAAAACCACAGCACAGGCGGACATCACCAAAGTCATGACAGCAGGCTTTAGAAGTGATTTTAGATACACCTTCATATCAAGCTGAATCACGTAAGCCATGAGCCATCTGCCGACAATGAAATTCAGTAGGCTGACACCTGAGTAAATCCAAGCCACAGTCAACAGACTGCCTGTACTGACTCCTGCATACAACGCGCATCCATAGATGATGAGCATGACTGTATCCCAATAAAAAGCTAAATCCACTCTTCCTTTTGCAAGTAGTATTGAACCATTTGGGTTCATTAGCACACGCAGAAGACCGACGATGCACAAAATATTGAGAACAGGAACTGCTACTAACCATTTCTCTCCAAACACAACTTCTATAAAGCTATCTGATACAACAGCGAGGCCGATTAATAAAGGAAAACTAATCAGTGCGAGCAGATTTGTCATACTTAGAAAGCCCTCGCGCAGCATCGAGTGATCACGCTGACTCTTTGCAAAAACAGGGAAAGCCACTCTCGTTACAATTGGATTGATTTTCAGCACGGGGATCGTCACAATTTGATAGGCCAAGCTGTAAATGCCTAACGCCTCCGCTCCAAGAAACCGGCCGACTAAAATCATATCAATATTAGATCCTGCTCGATTAACTAGCCTAGATGCTAGCTGAAAAGCACCGAATGAGAAAAATTCTTTCACTTCCCCTAATGCGAAAACTGGTGCTGGTCGCCACTTCTTCCAATAAGCCGCTGCATACAATAGACCTTTTCCTGATTGCAGCAGCACTTGAGATATGACATAGGCAACAACTGGATTGATGAAAAAGGCAAGGAGGAGTAACACGAGAAGCGATATGATGGTCGCAATCGTTTCAATGGTACTTAATGTTTTAAAAGCTAAGTCTTTTTGCATCATATATTGGTATTGCTGACCAATTGGAGCAATCAGAAACATAATCGATAATAGCTGGAGCAGATTTTCCAGCTCAGGCCGGGCATAAAAGGCAGCAATCATTGGGCTTACAAGGATAAGTAAACAAAACAAGACAATACCTGTGAGTAAGTTAATCCAATATAATGTAGATAATTGACGTTCTGTCGTTTGTTCCTTTTGAATGATCGCTGCACCGATGCCTAGATCAAGTAAAATCTGCGTAAATATTGTGACAGTTGTGATCATGCCAACGAGACCAAACTCTTTAAGGGACATCACGTTCCCTAAAAAGGCGAACTGTGCAATTTGGATGATGGTAATGATCAATGCGGACAAACTTGTCCATTTTGCCCCGCCTAGCATTCGATTTTTCATACTTGCCATTCCTCTTCCCTACTTTGCTTATCTGGCTCCGTCACCAGTCATGATGACTTTTAACGTTTTTACCATAATCTTCGTGTCAAGAGAAAATGTCAAGTTTTGAATATACTGTAAATCGTGTGATAATTTTTCACTTGGACTAATTTCATATCCTCCATTTACTTGAGCAAGACCTGTTAGTCCCGGCTTCACCGCCAGCCTTTTTGTAAAGCCCGGAATCGTCCGATGAAACTCAGCGGTAAACATCGGTCTTTCCGGCCGTGGACCTACGATACTCATTTCTCCTTTTAACACGTTAATAAATTGTGGCAGTTCATCAATTCTTGTTTTTCGGATGAATGCCCCCACTTTGGTGACACGTGGGTCATTTTTTTGCGCCCATTTCGCTCCTCCGCTTTCTGCGTCGGTTCTCATCGATCTGAGCTTCCATAATTTAAAGTAAACACCGTCTTTCCCGACCCTTTCCTGCATATAAAAGGCTGGCCCTGGTGTTTCTAACTTAATCAAGAGGGCAAACAGCAAAATGATTGGCGTACTTAACATCAATCCGATGAACGAGAACAATAAGTCTATGAAACGTTTTGCAAATAAATAACGAACCATATGTTCTGTTAAGGCAAAAGAATGGTTTCGTCTCACTTCAAATTCTCTGTAAAGATTCATCGCCTTCTCTGCGCTCACTGACCTGCACCTCACCCTTCAAATAGTTGTTGTGTAAAGAGATGTTCTATGAAAGTCAGTTTAGCAGAGAAACATTAAGCAGATGTAAATGGGATGTTAATTCTTGTAAAAGTGTGTTAAGAATAAGCACTTATATCAAGTTATGCCCTTTTCAACGTAAAAAAGACCCGCTTTATGGTATGATCCCCTCTAAGTAGACAGTGTAAAAAGCCAAATTTTCATAATCGGCTGTTACACTATACTTGGAGGGGATTTTTTATAGCGAGAAAAGAACAACTTTTTCAACACTATACGAAAGACTTTAAGATGAAAGCCGTGAAATGTATGAAGAAGGAAACAGAAGCTATCACTCATTATCTAAAGAATTAGGTCTCAGAAGTTCAACTCAGCTAAAAAATTGGGACAGGAAATATCGTGAGGGACAATCTTTTGAAGATCAACGAGGAAAAATACAAAGTCAGAAAATCCTTTTAGTGGATGTCCTAAGTCTATCTTTAAAAGTGTGGAAGAAGAAAGAGATTATTTAAAGGCACAGGTAAGCGTTATCCAAATCTTCACGGGGAGGACGGATTTTGAAGACTGCACGGTTTGAAGTTGTTCACGAATTAAAGACCCTTTATCTGTTGACATGGCTGGTGTATCCATGGCGTAAGAATCAAGGGTTTGAATCGAATTATTTTTCTCTCATCTCAAAACACTTCACAAGAGCATAGAAGATTACATTCAATTCTATAATCACGATCCATTCCAGAAAAAATTAAACCAGTGTGCTCCGATAGAATACCGTCACACACTGGCTACTTAGGCTTTTTATATGTGTCTACTTGACAGGGATTAGACCATTCTGCGGGTCTTTTCTTTATTTTGCCTTTACAGATTCAATTGTTTTAAGTCGTAGTGTTCCGTTTGCATCTTTTGTATAAGTCACTTTCACTTTTGATTCTTCTTTTAGGCTGTTCACTTGTTTTGAAAATGAATTTCCGAATGAAATGGCTACTTCTTTCCCATCAATATTGACAGCAATTGTGTGTCCATCAGCCAAACCGACAAAAGTGCCTTCTTTTGTGATTTCTTTACTTGAGCTTTCTTTTGAATCTTCATTGGATTGCCCTGCTTGATCCTCTGTTTGAGCAGTTGTTTCTTTGCTTTGATCGTCTGCTTTTTCATTTGTAGACTTATCTTCAACTGTTTCATCTGATACATTTTCTTTGTCAGTAGTTTCTTTTTTGCTGTTATCCGTATTGTCGCTTGATTGATTAGTTGTGCCGCACGCTGTAAGCATGACACCTAGAAGAAAGACTAGAAACGGCATCGTGATTATTTTTTTCAATATCGTCACCTCTTCATAATTTGTCGATTTGCTGTTATCGAAAACACGTTAAAAATCTACTCTCTATGTTTCAATTATAACAAAAATAACCTGAAATGAATGTATATTGAACTTGACACATAAACAGTCTTTTCATTTTGAATCAAAGTAAGTCGAAACACCAGATGCAATCCAGAGGTAAGCTGATCTTTCGCAGCAGAAGATTTATATATTTTGCATCAAATGGGCTTGTGTTAAAGCTAGGCTCCAGCAATATGCTTGGTCTGCACGCTTAGGGAGAGCACGAATAATAAAGACAGCTGATATCTTATGAAGGCAACACCCTTAGTATGACCACTTCATGTACTATTGATAAAAAAAGGCTGCCGAGAGACGTTCTCGAGCAGCCTAAGAGGAGTATCTTAACCACCCCTCATATTTTTTCTTATCTAAAATAACCTGAAACGCCGCTTGAAATACCAGCCGCTAATTTATCTTTATAAGTAGCAGATTTCAAAATATTTGAATCGACTGGACTGGAAACAAAACCAGTTTCAAGCAAGACACTTGGCATCTTTGAATACTTAATGACATAGAAGCCAGCTGTTTTCACACCGCGGTCTCTTGTGCCTAATGCACTGACCATTTTAGGCTGGATGTTTTGCGCAAGCTTTAAGCTGTTTGCAGATTCATATGTTGCGTCATAATACGTTTCTGTTCCATTTGCGCTGCTGTTATCATGTGCGTTCGCATGGACACTAATAAAGATATCTGCTTTCGCAGAAGCACCTTTACTTACTCGTGTTTCAAGACTGTCAAATGTATCAGATGTACGTGACATGACTGGTAGTGCCCCAGCACTAGTCAATTTTGTATTTAGACGCTTAGCAACATCAAGGGTCACGTTTTTCTCAAGAAGACCGTATCCAATAGCACCAGAGTCTTGACCTCCATGACCAGGGTCAATAAAAACTGTTTTTCCAACGACTGGATTTTTCAATTGGGAAGTCACAGTATTCGTCACAGTAGATGTACCACCTAGAACACTAAATGAAGTGATCTTCTTTGAACCAATGATTTTTCTCGTTGCATTCGGTAATGTTTTTTCATTCGTGAAAATAAAGGCTTTACCCTGCTTGGCAGCAATACTAGCTCCTGAAGCGGCATCAGCGTATGCAAAACCATTACTAATATACGTATTACTTGTACTCATATTGTATTTCGTCACAATATTTGCAGCCACTTCATAACGATTTGCCCCACCAATTCTTTCAGGTGAAGGTAGTTTAGAATATGCTGATTTATTTACACTAGACTCTCCACCAACCACAATGGTCTTTTTAACTCCTCTGCTTTTAATCACCGCTGAGGTTTCCGAACGTAAATCTTTATCGTTTGTTAATAAGATTGGATAGCCTTGTTTTGCAGCATAAGGTGCAATGGCAACTGCATCTGCATAAGCAAAGCCATTTGCTACAACAGCCGTACTAGAGCTTTTCATTTGCTTTGCAATATTTGCTGCTAAATCATATCGATTATTACCACTAATACGATTTACTGAAATACCCATCGCCTTTAGCTGAGTTGTCACTTTGCTAGAGACACTCTTTGTTCCACCGAGAATAATCACATTCTTTGTCTTTAGATCTTGAAGACCTTTTTTTGTATCTGCAGATAAACTGCTACTGTTTGTAAAAAGAACAGGTGCATTTTTTTGATACGCATAAGGAACCGCACTTAAAGCGTCCGCATATGCTTCTTTACCTACAAGAACAACCGTACTCGATGTTGTCCAGCCTTTTTTCGCCGCATTCACCGCAACAACATAACGGTTTTTTCCATCAATTCTTGTGACTGAATTGTCAGCAAGTGCAGATGGAAGAAACAAAAACATTGTTACTACACTCAAAAATACAACTTTTATAATAGAGCGCACAGTTTATAACCTCCTTTGATGTTTTAATTCGTTGTTAACTTTGCACCCGGATAATAGAATGACAAAATACTTGAATATGAGGTTCCTGATTCAGCTCTCTCTTTCGCTCCATATTGACTCATTCCAACTCCATGACCATATCCTTTTCCTGAGATGGTAAAATCATTGGTGTTATTCTTCACTGAAGCATACGTGCTTTTTAAATTAGTCGCACCAAGTATTGATCTAAATTCAGTCATTTTAAAACTAAGTTTCGCTGATTTATTCATACTATAAGAACCCGTTTTATTTTTTAAGTGATAACTGATTTCCATAGAGGCTGTTTTTGCTCTCTGCCCTTTTGTTTTACCTGAAAAGGAGATGCTTGAAATTGTAGCTATCTTGATGTCTGAAGCCGAAGTTTCTTTATTTTTTAGAATCCAGCTCTTCAATCCTGTCAACTGACTCGCATTTGTTTCTGTTGTCTTACTCCACCAAGATGCTGGTTCTGCTGTGCTAAGCGATCTACTCAATTGTGTTTTTGATAGTTTAAGTGTCCAAGCATTCACTGGATCTTTTGTATCTGTTTTTGCTACTAAATAAGGAGATGCACTTGACCACACTTCGTCACTCGCCTCAGTGTAGCCTCCATTACTAGAATAGTAGGTAGCAGAAATCAGTTTATTATTATATTTTAGTACCTTACCTTTTGTAGCATCTACAGCTTTCGTAGAGTTTGTATACCAGTTGTATCCACCATATACTTGGAATGCTGTTGTATCTGGCACAACCTTCCCAATACTGTTCACAGAATATGTACGTGCTGCAACAGCCTGCGCTTTTAATGCCTCAACATGCCAGCTTGCTGGCATTTCATTCGGTACAACCCCTTTAAGATAATCTTCAAAAGGGATATTTTCATTTGTTGGGCGAATATAGCCTGATTCTACAGCAAAGTTCATTTCCCCCAAATATGCTTTCCCAGCAACTCGAATGACATTACTGGTTGAATAATTCTCTGGAACAATTCTTACTGAGGATCCAAACGTCTTAATGCCCTGGATAGAAATTTTTCCGTTGGAAACATTCAATTGATAATCCTTATTATTCTTCAAATAAAATTCATTTGATAATTTTTTTTGTAAACTTGTTGAAATGGATTTTGTTCCGCCAGACAATTGAAACGAGTTCGTCCCCTGTTTTTGCACAACTGATGTAACAGGTGATGTTAGACTATTTTCTTTTACAAGGACCATAGGACTGTTATTTTTGGCTGCTAAAAGCGAAAATGTAATAGCATCTGTAAAGATAGAACCATTTGCTAGGTATAGCTTATTAGCATCCATGTTTAACTCATTTACAATATTTGCTGAGACCTCATATCTATTAGCTCCACCGATTCTTTTAACTGTGGACGTTTTTTTGATTTGAGATTCAACTTTTTTGCTAACACTCTTTTCTCCACCAACAATGGTGACTTTACTTGGAAGCTTATAAGTTGGTAAGCTATCTTTCTTCGTTAACAGAATAGGATAGCCGTTTCTTGCAGCGTATGGTGTTATTGAAGCACTGTCAGTAAAAATGCTTCCTGTCGCCACTATAGCTTGACTATAGTTCCCCATCTCTTTTGCTATATTTTGTGAAACGTCATAACGTGATTTACCACTGATCCTGTTGATCTTCCCATATTTCTTCAGTGTTTTCTCTGTTGCTGAAGAAACACTTGTTGTTCCACCGATAATCAGGATATTGTCAGGATTCATCTTTTTAATTTGCTCTTCAGTTGTTTTTGTTAATGTTTCAGCATTCGTATATAAAATAGGTGCATTCAACTTATAAGCTAAAGGTGTAGCGGAAATTGCATCTGCAAACGCATCACGATTTACAATGACAATTGTAGATGGATTTTTCCAACCTGCTGAAGCAATATTATTGGCTACCTCATAACGGTTCTTACCATCATATCGAGCCATTGAAGATACATTTGTACCAGTCACTTTGTATAAGCCGGATGATGATATGTTAAAGCTCGTTTTATTTCCAACATAGTTTGATAATTTCACAGAAATTGTTGAGCTTGTCGCTGAAGCATCTTTTGGGATGAATACAAGTAAAAGTAAGATGAACATTGTGAAAGTTAGACTGATTTTTTTCAATTTAATGATCCCACCATCTCTCTATTGAACTTTTTTCATTTCTTGAATTTCCTTTTGACCACTGTCATTTAGAATGTAAAAAATGTCTACATTATCTCCTGGTTGAAATTTATTCAATACTTCATTGAAGTTTTCAGTAAATTCAAAACTCAAAGTAACATTTGACTTTTTCACTTCAATTGTATGAGAGTCTGCCATTCCTACATAATTGGCTGTTTCCTTTAACGTTTGAGAAGTTGAACTGCTTGTCTTCTTTTCTTCTAAGGACTGCTCAGCCGTTCCACATGCTGTGAGCACGATACCCAGTAGTAGTATTAAGAACGGTAAAACGATGATTTTCTTCATTTTTTTCACCTCATGTTTTTATATCGTCTTATAACTTAATATTTTAAGGTAAATTTAAGGTTTTTTGAAACCTTTTTTTTGTTCCAACGTCTATATCTAGGTTGAGGGTAAAAAAATAACTTGTTTATCAAGATTCGTAAACCTATAATCATGGAAGAATCATAGAAAAGGTGAGGGACATTATGAGAGCTGAGAGAAAAAGAAAAAAGAAAAAGGTTCTTTGGATTGTTTTATCAATTATTGGCTTATTCGTATTAGCAACTGGCGGATATGCATATCATCTTTGGAACACAGCAGCATCAACCGTCGCAGGCATTCAGGAGAATTTAAAGAAGTCGGATAAACGTGACAAAGATGTCGATTTAAGCAAAAAAGACCCGATCTCAATTTTAGTGATGGGTGTCGATGAAAGAAAGAATGACCGTGGCCGTGCAGATACATTAATATATATGACAGTCAACCCGAAAAATAAAACAACAGAAATGGTCAGTATCCCGCGTGATACCTATACAAAGATTGTCGGGAAAGGCACAATGGATAAAATCAATCACTCCTATGCTTTTGGCGGTACACAAATGGCAGCAGATACAGTAGAAGAATTGCTTGATGTACCTGTGGATTACTTTGTTAAAGTAAACATGGAAAGCTTTAAAGATATTGTCGATACGCTTGGCGGCATTACCGTAAATAGCACGTTTGCTTTCAACTATGACGGCCATTCATTTGGTACAGGTGAAATTAACCTTAACGGGGATCAAGCACTTGCCTATACAAGAATGAGAAAGCAAGATCCAAAAGGGGATTTTGGCCGCCAGCAAAGACAGCGCCAAGTCATTGAAGGCATCATTGCGAAGGGTGCCAACATTTCGTCTATTACAAAATTCGGCGATATGTTCAAAGTCGTTGAAAACAACATGAAAACAAACATGTCCTTTGACGATATGTGGACCATGATGAATGATTATCGCGATGCAAGAAAGCGTGTCAAACAGCATGAATTAAAAGGAACGGGCACACGAATCAGTAACATTTATTATTATCAGCTTGATGATAGCAGTTTAGCGAAAGTAAAGAAGGAATTGAAGGATAGTTTGGAGCAGTAAAAAAGAAGACTACATTATTGTAGGCTTCTCAAACCGTAGACAGAGGGCTAAGATGTTGTTTTAGCCCTTTGTCTTCTTTTTTATGATGTAAATGGGACTGGCTTTTCTTCACTGAATCCAAAACAATGAAGGAGCTCTTGGACGATTCGTTTCGACGCTTGTCCATCACCATATGGATTAGAAGACTTCGACATTTTGTCGTACTCTTGCTGGTTTTCTAGCAGCTCTCTTGCCATTTGGTAAATAGTGTCTTCATCTGTCCCTGCGAGCTTGAGCGTACCAGCTTTCACGCCTTCTGGACGTTCTGTTGTATCACGCAGTACAAGAACTGGTTTCCCTAAAGATGGCGCCTCCTCTTGAACACCTCCTGAATCCGTTAAAATAAAGTGTGAGGCAGCAGCAAAGTTATGGAAATCAACCACTTCAAGCGGCTCAATTAAGTGCACACGATCAAGATCACTGAATTCCGTCTGTGCCGCATCACGAACGGCAGGATTTAAGTGAACAGGATATACGACCTGAACATCTTCAAACTCTTCTACAACTCGTCTAATCGCTCTAAACATGTTTTTCATTGGTTCGCCAAGATTCTCCCTGCGGTGAGCTGTTAACAAGATCATTTTATCTGTGCCGATTTTCTCTAGAATTGGATGCTGATACTGGTCTGTGACAGTTGTTTGCAGAGCATCAATAGCGGTATTTCCTGTCACAAAAATAGTTTCTTCTTTTTTATTTTCTATTAAAAGATTCTGCTTCGCTTCATGTGTAGGCGCAAAATGAATATCAGCAATGTTTCCAGTCATTTGGCGGTTCAATTCCTCTGGGAATGGTGAATACTTATTGTGTGTTCTTAAGCCTGCCTCGACATGACCAACTGAAATTTGGTGATAAAAAGCAGCCAAACTTCCCGCAAAGGTTGTCGTTGTGTCTCCATGAACAAGCACAATATCAGGCTTCTCCTCTTTGAATAATTGATCTAATTTCAACAGTGCATTTGATGTGATTTCAGATAATGTTTGACGTTCTTTCATAATATTTAAATCGTGATCGGGCTTGATAACAAAGGCTTTCAGCACTTGATCAAGCATTTCTCTATGCTGAGCTGTTACAGTTACAACTGAATTTATTTGTGGGTGTTTATTAAGTTCAAGAACAAGTGGAGCCATTTTGATCGCTTCAGGTCTCGTACCGAAAATAGTCATTACATTTAGTTTTTTCACTTGTTTATGCCTCTTTCCTTCTCAATTATCGTATGTTGTTCATTATACAAAAGAATAGAATCGAATCCTAATCATTCTATTCGGTAATCTTTACATCGCCTTTACTCTTTTCAACATGAATATTTACACAAGTTCTTTACAAATAGGTTTTAAATCAGCTCATGCATTTTTCGTAAACCATTTGTCATTTCTATCATTTGTAAGTTACACTTTATGAAAGATGAAAAATGAAATCAAATCATTTTTTCTATATGTAAGGAAGGTGCAAAATTCATTGAAAAAAGTACGTAAAGCCATTATACCTGCTGCAGGTCTTGGGACACGTTTCCTCCCTGCAACAAAGGCCATGCCTAAAGAAATGCTACCAATCGTTGATAAACCAACCATTCAATATATCATTGAAGAAGCTGTTGAATCAGGAATTGAAGACATTATTATTGTGACTGGAAAAGGGAAAAGAGCCATCGAGGACCATTTTGATTTTGCGCCAGAACTAGAGCGCAACCTAGAGGAAAAAGGAAAGAGCGAGCTTTTAGAAAAGGTGAGAAAGTCCTCTAATATTGCTGACATTCATTACATACGTCAAAAGGAACCTAAAGGACTTGGACACGCCGTTTGGTGCGCCCGTAACTTTATCGGCGATGAACCTTTTGCTGTTTTACTAGGCGACGACATTGTTCAAGCCGAAACACCTGGCCTTCGCCAGCTAATGGATGAATATGAAAAAACACTTTCATCTGTGATCGGCGTTCAGCAGGTAGCAGACAGCGATACGCATCGCTACGGGATCATTGACCCTCTTACCCAAGAAGGACGCCGCTACCAAGTAAAAAACTTTGTTGAAAAGCCGCCGCAAGGAACAGCACCATCAAATTTAGCCATATTAGGGCGCTACATTTTCACGCCAGAGATCTTTATGTACCTTGATCAACAAGAGATTGGTGCAGGCGGAGAAATTCAACTGACAGATGCCATTCAAAAGCTAAATGACATTCAGCGCGTATTTGCCTATGATTTTGAAGGAAAACGATATGATGTCGGCGAAAAGCAAGGTTTCATCGAAACGACGCTAGAGTTTGCCCTTCAGGATGAAGAGTTGAAAAGGAAACTGATTCCATTTATGAAACAGCTTCTTGAAAAAGAAGAAGTCAAATGAAAAAAGCTACCGACATTGGTCTTACCCCTGTCAAGTAGACACATATAAAAAGCCTAAGTAGCCAGTGTGTGACGGTATTCTACCGGAGCACACTGGTTTAATGTTTTCTGGAATCGATCGTGATTATAGAATTGAATGTAATCTTCTATGCTCTTGTGAAGTGTTTTGAGATGAGAGAAAAATAATTCGATTCAAACCCTTTGATTCTTACGCCATGGATACACCAGCCATGTCAACGAATAAAGGCTCTTTAATTCATGAACAGCTTCAAACCGTGCAGTCTTCAAAATCCGTCCTCCCCGTGAAGATTTGGATAACGCTTACCTGTGCCTTTAAATAATCTCTTTCTTCTTCCACACTTTTAAAGATAGGCTTAGGATTATAATGTTACAGCCGATTATGAATATTGGGCTTTTTACACTTTCTACTTAGAGGGGATCATATCAGATAATATCACATCGTGCAGCTTTTCATTTTATTTGATTGCTGAAATGGTCAGTGTATGCTGTTCATTATCAATGACGAACAGTTTGTTTTCGCCCTTTACTGCGAATTTCGTTTGTTTCTCATTCATCCAGACATTCTGTTCTGTTAGCCCCAGTGCTGAAGGAGAAATTGGCATGATCTCACGGAACACAATCGCATTCGCCTGCTCATTTTGAATCACATAATCGGTTTTCTCAGTTGTCAGTCGCTCAATGGTTTCACCTTGTTCACTTTTGACCGAGCTCAGCGTTTGCATTCTTTGTTTAAGCACAGATTCCTCTTTCCCAAGAAAAGAAAGCAAGTACTCGTACGAACCTGCTGATGCGGGTGATAAGTAGGAATTGAACTGTTCTGGTCCAATGGATAATGGCTTCAATTTATCTGCGTTTTGAAGCGCACCAGGTTTCACAAAATACGTCTCTGTCGCTGTTTTGATTTGAACGGTTTGTTTATTTTCAGCCACAGCCTGTACCGCTTGTCCAAAAGGTAGAGAGACATCTGCCTTTTTCTCCATGGCTTGATCTTTATAAACCGTCATTGGATCTGCCGTGACAACAGCCTGCTGATCAACCTTTTTCATATCAGACGCACCCTTCTTCTCAGGGCTCGTTGACTGAGGCGCCTCTGTTTTATCTGATGAAATGACACCAAATGTCGCCAGCGTACGAAGCGGACGATCCGAAAACATAGAAAGGGCAAGCAAGATGGTCAAGACCGCTAAAATTGTCACTTGAAACGCTGGTCCCAAAAATGAACGTCGTTTCCGGTTCTCATTATAACGAGAGAACTTTTCAGTCTTTTGTACACCTTTTCGACCTTCCTTGTGTTCCAATTGATATTCTTTTTTCTCTTTTTTGGACAGCTTGTTAAACCAATCAACAAACTCTTTGTATTCTTTCACGACCTTTTTTGTATCATCAAACATCCGAAGCTCGCCATAATGCATCCAAGCGACCCGGTCACAGATTTTTTGAATTTGGCTAATGGAGTGACTGACAAAAAAGATCGTTTTTCCTTGTTCTTTAAATTCTGTGATACGATCCACACATTTTTGATAGAAGGTTTGGTCACCAACAGACAACGCTTCATCAATAATGAGGATATCTGGATCAATATGTGCTGAAATGGCAAATCCTAGACGGGACTTCATCCCGCTTGAATAGCTCTTTACAGGCTGATCGATAAAGTCGCCAATATCTGCAAACTCGACGATTTTTTCATAAAGATCGTCTATCTCCTTGTTCGTCAGCCCCATCATTAAGCACTTTAATCGAATGTTGTCTTTACCGCTTAATTGATTGTTCAGACCTGCCGCAATGGCAATTAACGAAGGCTGGCCGTCCATCTCAATTTCACCACTTGTCGGGGGAATAATTTTCGCTAGAAGGTTCGACATGGTTGATTTTCCAGACCCGTTGATCCCAACAACACCAATCGTCTCACCTTCATATACATCAAAGGACACATCACGAACAGCAAAGAAACCTTTATTATTTTTATTAGGAAAAAACAGTCCCTTGATTTTATCTGACTGCTTTTTATATAGAAAGTACTGCTTGGATACGTTTCGAAACGAAACCTTTAGTTTCATCGTATAATCTCCTTACTTTTTAAAGAAAATCGACAAATTTATCCCTAAATTTCATATGAAGCAATGAACCGACTGTTAAGAGAAGAAGGGTAATCATCCAAAAATAAAGCGTATATTTCACATCATGAAAGAACCAATCTCCCTTTAACAGGCTATTTCTGAAACCATCAATAATGTAGAAAAGAGGATTCAGTCTTAAAATATCTCCAATCCACGCCTTGTCTCCAGTAAGCTTCTCTGAGATATTCCAAAAAATCGGTAGCAAAAAGAAAAGTAAGCGTGTCACTGATTGTAAAAGAAATTGATAGTCTCTCACGAGTACGCTAATGGTTGAATTAAACAAACTAAACGAAAACATAAACGCGATCATACAAATAAGATAGTATATATATTGTAGCCAATGCGCATCGGGATAAATGCCATAGGAAATCAGCACAATCAGATAGACACCCATCATGACAAAATAGCTGAACAAGTTGGACATAATCACCACAGATGGCAGCGCACTAATCGGAAAATTCATTTTCGATACCATATTAATGCGTTTAAACACACTGTTTGATCCATCAAGAATCGTTGGACTAATGAAGAACCATGGTATTAATCCTGCAAGCATCCAGATGATAAACGGAACCTCCATGTCTCCAATAACAATTGGCTGTCCCCCGCGAATTCCCAGACCAAAAACAAACCAGTAAGCCAGCATCTGCATTAATGGATTTAAAAACTGCCACAAAACACCCAAATAATTCATCTGATATTTTGATTTTGTTTCATAAACAGCAAGTCGCATAATCAGCGAAAATGAGCTAATTTGCTCCTTCAATATTGTCAACATTGCGTTCATTGTTATCTTCCTTAGAAAAAATTTTGAGTACCATTAAAATTAAAAGCACCGCTCATAATTGTAACAGATGTTGAGGAATATTTCACTTTATATCATGTTAAAAGGCTTACAAGCTAAGCTGCAAGCCTTTATTGTGATTTATTTAACTTTCAAACACAACTTCAACCACTTGCTTCGATGACTCACCGCTCTCTAAGTAGCAGAATTTATCATAAAACGGAGCGAATGACGCTGGTAATGTAAAGGTTGGTTGTTCTGTTTCTCGAACCCAGTCAATGACACTTGCTGTTTCTTTCACAAGCGGGCCAGGTGCTTCTTGTTCAAAGTCAAAGTAGAAGCCTCTTAGTTTGTCACGATATGTCTCAATGTCTGGTACATAGAACAGCATCGGACGTTTGAGGTTTGCATAATCAAAGAACACAGATGAGTAGTCTGTTATGAGTAGATCAGAAATCATATAAAGGTCTCTGATGTCTTCGTAATGAGAGAAGTCATAGGCAAAGCCTTCATAAGGACCCAAATCAAAGTTCTCAGCTACTAGATAGTGCATACGTAGGATAATGATATATTCTTCCCCTATAGATGCTCTTAGCTCATGCAGGTCAAGGTCTAAATCAAATTTGTACTGGCCTTTTTTGTAAAATTGGTCATCTCTCCATGTTGGTGCATATAAGATCAATTTTTTATCAAGCGGCAGATTCATTTTTTTCTTGAGTGCTCTCATCGTTTCTTCATTGTTTTGATTGTGAAGGAAATCATTTCTTGGATATCCTGATTCAATCATCGTCTTTTGGAATTGGAAGGCACGCATAAAGATCTCCGTCGAGTATGCATTAGGAGAAATGAGATAATCCCAATTCGATGCTTCTTTCGTGAAATTCTTTTTGTATTTTTTCGTGTTCGTTCCAGGCATATGCACTTCGTCCATGTCCATCGCAAGTCGTTTTAACGGTGTACCATGCCATGTCTGTAAGTATGTTGTATGATCAGGCTTTGGTACCCAAAGTGGGAGACGGCTGTTTACGACCCAATATTCCGCTCTGGCCATGGCAAAAATCCATTTGAATGACAAACGATTAATATAATAGATGCCCTTTTCTTTAAATGGTACTTCATGACCTTTTTTAACGCTCCAGATCAACGTATATTCAGGGTGATGTTCTTTCATATACTCATAAATAGCACGTGGGTTACAACTGAATTGTTTCCCATTAAAGCTTTCAAAAACAACGGTTTTCTTTTTTACTGACAATTTACTTGCTAGCTTAAAGGTCGTTTGGAAGGTTCGCGTCACAAGACGGTTACGGACTTTTTTGATTTTGCCGATTTGCTTTTTGAATTTCTTCCACTTGCTTTTGACATAGTACTTCGCACGGGTTTTGATTGTGTAATCATTAATTCGGATACCCAGTGTTTGTCGCTTTTTCTTTCGGTACACTTCATATCGAACCGGGATATCGTTCTTTTTTTGTATTTGGACAAAACCTTTTAATTTATTAAATCGATCTCCAAGCACAAGAGATGGTGTTGTTAAAGTCTCTTCGATCCCATTTGCTTCGCAAATAAATTCCAAATAAAAATCATAAACGTACCGCTCTTTTAAAGAGAAAGCCAACTCGTCTAATGAAAATGTTGATTCAAATAGATATAATTCAGGTATTGGTTGATGTCCCTCTATTTCCATATCTTTCTTTCGAATCGAAACGGGAAAACGATATTCATGGATCGGTTCTTTATTCTGCCTGATAAGTAATTGAATATTTTTAATCCTATAGGGCTTTTCTGCACTTAAAACACCTGTATATCCAGACAAAAGAAGGTCCCGATTGTCTAAAAGGCTAATATTCTTAAATCGCACAATTTTCATTTCACGTTTTACTTTAATGGACAAGTTTCCTTTGTCGGTGCAATATGGAGCAATAATCAACATACTCTGATCATTCACTATAAATGTGATTTCCGGCATAGCGACATTTACTTTTAGTCGTTTCATGTAAAAATGATGTTCTTCTAATTTAGTAGGATCTATTGTGAAATCAGCATACTTCATTTCACCTAATTCTTGTTCATTAAAATTAGTTACATATAAATTATATCTTTGACCTTGTTCATTTGGATTTTGTAGAGACGCTTCATTCAGAGTTACTTTGTATAAATTTTCACTTGAATGATAAAGAGGAAGATATTTTTCATATTGAGAATTTCTCTCTCTGATTAATAGGAAGAACTCTTTACCTTCTAATGGAGATTGTTCCTGTATACTAATTAACATCTCAATTTCTTTGTGATGTCTTTGCATACTTTCAACCTTACAATGCCGTTGAGTAGTTTCTTCAATCATTAATTAGTATTCTCCTCTTCTAAAAATATCACACTGCATTATAATTTCCATGAATAATCCCCATTTACTGTTGCATAGGATATACGATGATTAATCTTTTCAAATTCAACTTCTTCATTCAATGAGAGTCTTTTAAAGGCTTCAATATGTTCCTCATCTCGATCGTGCATCTTCATGTAAAAATCAACATACTCTGTATCATAACACTTCAATTTTTCTTTGAGTTTTGTGTCTAGTAAATTAAACTCCACCTTATTATCAGTGATCTGAGCCGCTAATAACTCAGCACTATGACGTCTATCTATGCCTACTATTTCAGCTGTATATTTATTCAAATCTATATTTTTTTGATTCCATTCAAATAACAAAATCAATCTACTTTGATCTACTATCACATCATTAATATTGCATGTGATTTTTTCAAGTGTTTTTTTTATTTTTTCCACTTTTGGCCTATTATATACTACCTCGTTAAGTGCCTTCTCCCAATGGTAGTAATAGCTATTATGTGAATACTTCTCAGCAATTGGTCGACAATTTTTAACCATTTTTAGGTATTTCTTTTTCTCCTGAAAAAGAGTAATCATTCTATCTGCCAATTCTTGTACATCATATTGTTTCACCAAAAATCCATTAACACCATTATGTACCAAATCATTAGGACCGTAATCAAAATCATATGAAACAACAGGGCAATAATTGTAAATTGATTCTATAATAGATAAAGGCAAACCTTCTGAGTGTGACGTTGAAATGGAAAATTTTGCTGTTTGAAACTCTTTATCAGGATCTGCGGTAAACCCTTTAAGTAAAACATGATTTTCTAAATTCAAGCTACAAATCTGATGTTGCAGTTTTTCTTCTTCTTCTCCAGATCCAAATATCTCTAGACGAACATCAGGTAAATGGTCTACAACTATTCTAAATGCTTTAATTGCATCTGTTAAATTCTTCTCTTGTACTAGTCTAGATATAATCACTGCCTTTTTATGGTCAACCTCTTCTCTTAATAATTCGGGATGGAATCCTTTTTTGTGTGTGTGAGGTGTAAAATAAAAACAATGCTGTTTACCCAAGAAATCTCCAAAATCTTTTTTTTGATCTTCTGTAATAAAAAACACGCAATCAATCTTTCCCAATCCAATATGCTTACATAATTCTTCAAACCTTTTTTGGAGTTTATACTTAGTGTCCGAGTAATGACGGCTATGAATAAAAGCTGCATAATAAGAAGTTGAATCTTTCTTCACCCTAAATAAATGTTCATCCTGATGACGGCTGTCTACAAGGAAGAACTTTTTTTGATCATTACGTTTTTGTATAAACTCGATCCAATACTGACGTAAGTCTGTTTTTCTATTAAAAGATTTGATGCCGTTGTTACTATACCAATTAATATTAATTGTAGGGTTATTTTTCTTAAGGGTATTAAACATTTTTTCAAGGTATATCTCGTTGTGATTTTTCACATATTCCTCATGGTAAGGGGCTTCTTTACCCGGCAGATAGTACATAATTCTACATAAAGCGCCATCCACATTATACTCTTCACGCTTAATGATATGTCCTGCTTCGTTTAGAACATCAATATATTGTATTAACGATGGAAACTCGTCATATTTTTTTGTGCGAATTTCATTTTCTATTATATTAATATCATTTATGTTCACCACTTTTTTACCTACAGCAAATTCCTCATAAACCCTCTTATTTCCACTATTTGGAATAAGGAAGTCCTCTATCATATTAAGGATAGTTGATTTTGAGGGATCAATCATTTTTTGTCGAATAATTTGATCCAATTTAAATTTAAAATTCGGGTCAAACCTATATGTCACAAATGTTGTATTGACACCTACTTCTCCAAACATTTTCATTCTCAGTAAAAGTGACTTTGTTAATCCTCCAAAGTTAAAAGGAATTAATCCACTAATAAAGTAATATTCCATATCTGGGAGCTTTACTTCTGATAAATTGGTATAGTTTACGTTAACCTTTTTCAATTTGCTTAAGAAATTAGTAATCAACTTGAAGTCTCCTTTTTTAGTCACTAACACTAACTTAAAAAAGTACTTCTTACCATGGTAAGAAGTACAATGTTAAAATATTAAAGTCCCGCAATTTCTTCCTTGATTTGTGTTGTAGAGATCCCTTCCGTTCTCTTCAAGTAAACGACTTCACAATGCTCTTTCAAGAAGTCGAATTTACCTTCCCAGTCATCTCCCATAACAAATACATCAATGTCATGCTCTTGCACGTCACGGACTTTTTGATCCCAACTGTTTTCTGGAATGACTTCATCTACATAACGAATTGTCTCTAAAATCAGCTTTCTATGCTCATAGCTATGATAAGCCTTTTTTG
This sequence comes from Bacillus sp. FJAT-53060, assembly GCF_037104745.1. Lineage (NCBI taxonomy): Bacteria > Bacillati > Bacillota > Bacilli > Caryophanales > Bacillaceae > Bacillus > Bacillus sp. FJAT-53060. Next base: position 15,004 of record NZ_JBAWSW010000010.1, on the reverse strand, counting down.
ACTTTTGTAAGTTAAACTCGTCTGTAGAGATGGCCACCACTAAGTAATCTCCGAGCTGTTTTGCACGCTCCAGTAACTTAATGTGCCCCCAGTGTAATAAATCAAATGTACCATAAGTAATAACTTTCTTCATTGCAAACTAAACTCCTTTCTTTCATCCTTATTTATTCTTCAAGCAGTAATGTTTATCCGTTATCCTATTATCTTCGGTCGTTTTTTCGCTCTATGGAAACTCATTATATCACAATGCCTATGAAAGGTTAAGAAAATGTAAAGACACACTATTTCCATTTTAATGGATAGGATAGTAAAAGTCCGAAAACTCAATGTTTCACGCTTTTTTTCACCATATGAATTTATGAAAATGTCACGAAATTTAAAGAATTGTAAAGTTATTGTTAATCATTCATGGAGCAACTGTGATAAAATGATGAGTAGGCTAAGAATGAATTTACAATGAATGATTATAGATAACAAGTTGAAAAAGGAGGTCTAAACAATGCAAACAGAAGTGGTGTCTAACCTTTCTTATGTAAACGGCGACTTAGATGAATTTATCAGCTATATAAACCAGCATCATATTTCTCAGAAAAGAGGCGCCATGATTGCGACGGTTAATCCCGAGATTGGCTATGCAGTCATGAAGGATGACGCTTACCATCAAGTGGTTTCATCTGCAGATTATGTATTGCCGGATGGTGTAGGCGTCGTGTTGATGTCACGCATGACACAAAGTCCGCTTAAATCAAGAATTGCAGGCTTTGATGTTTTCATGTCTATGCTTGATCTTGCAAACAAGCAGTCTAAAAGAATCTTTTTATATGGTGCAAAAAAAGAAGTACTTGAGGCTGTCAAACAGCGGATTGATACGGAATATCCAAATGTGGTCATTGCAGGCAGCTGTGACGGCTATCAAGCCGATAAACGTTTTGTGGCAAAACAAGTTGCACGCTCGAAAGCAGATATGGTGTTCGTTGCTTTAGGATATCCAAACCAGGAGAACTTCATTTATGAATACCAACATTTATTCCCGCAAGCTGTTTGCATCGGTTTAGGCGGAAGCTTTGATGTATTTAGCGGAACGGTAAAGCGTGCACCACGCTGGATGATCAAGACAAATACGGAATGGCTGTACAGACTGATTGTCAATCCGTGGAGATGGAAAAGAATGCTAAATGTTCCCAAGTACGCCTTTGCCGTTCTAAAAGAAAACAAAGAAAAAAAACGTTACTATCCTGAGCAAGTAAAGGATCAAACGAAACATCTGTGAGAGACTGACAAATGATGAATATACGCTCAATGATCATCTCATGTTATGCAGCTTTCGTTTCTTTTATTGGATGGCTAATGAGCGGCGTGAAACCGTGTGAAAATCAGGTGACGCTGCTTGTTTCATTCCAGGAGAATACAACTGCTCTCATTAATACCTATCAACAACAAGTGAATATGACGATGAAGCTGACTGTCCTCTATACGAAGCATGCTTCCGCAATAGAAAAGGACGGGCCTCTCCTGTCATCTCGCTATTTTCATGAAAAAAATCCCTTTCATCTTATTCGATGTATCTATACGATGCTGAAAAGCAAAGTCGTCGTGACGGATAATTACTTTCTCATGACAAGCGTGCTAAGAAACCGTCCTTCTACAACCTGTATTCAAGTGTGGCATGCCAATGGCGCTTTGAAAAAGTTTGGTCTTGAAGATGCTTCAAATCTTAACCGGAGTCCACGTGATATCGAACGCTTCAAGCGGGTCTATTCGTCTTTCGATTATATCGTCACGGGCTCAGATCATATGCGTGAGATGTTCAAGACATCATTTGGGATCAATGATGAACGGTTTTTACCAACAGGTGTTCCACTCACGGATGTGTACTATGATCAGTGTTCGTCTTTCTTTGAGGCGAACGATGGTCCGAAAGGTAAAAAAGTCCTACTATATGCGCCGACCTATCGAGATTTTGCTATGGATGGCCTTGTTTTGCCCTTTTCAAAAGAGCAATTGCAGACAGAGCTCAGTGGCGACTACATTATACTCGTCAAGCTTCATCCTGCGGTCAAACATCTAGCGAAAACAGAAACAGATGGTGAGTGGATATTTGATGTGTCCGATCAGCCGCTCTATCCCTTACTCTGTGCTTGTGATGTCCTGATTACGGATTATTCGTCGATTGTGTTTGAATATGCGCTGCTCCAAAAGCCTGTTTTGTTCTTCACTTATGACCTAGAGATTTATCGAAAGAAACGGGGCTTAGTCGATCATTATGAAGACATGATCCCAGGGAAGGCTTGCGTGACTCAAGACATGCTCTTGAAGGAGCTTTTACATCTAAACGAATCAGAAAATCGAGATACATTAAAAACCTTTGCTGAGGAGTGGAACCAATATTCAAAGGGCCAATCAAGTGAGCAGCTCTTATCATTTATAGAACAGCAGCTCTTACACAAAAAACGTCCTGCTTCTTATTAGGAAGCCGGACGTTTTTTATTTGTTATAAACTTGGATATCATAATAGAGCGTATAGTTAGTATTCGTGCATGAACGACCAGAGTTGATCCTATCTTTTTAAGTCGTCAGGTGCGCATCAAGTATCCTGACTTTTGGGATCAGCATCGGGACGAGTGGGACATGCTATTTCAAGAAGCTGATATTCATTATGATGTAAAAGGCGACATTTTGAACTTCGGTGCAGAAGGCGCAGCAAAAAGGCGGTTACCGTGAAGGGGTGCCTCCTTTTTTACGTGCCACAATCAGAAGCTGATATAGTGTTACTTGATCAGATAAAGCTTTTGTTTGAAAGCCAAGTGACTCTCCGACTCTCGCTACTTCGTCAAAAAACAATTGGACGGTTTGATCAATCTGTACATTAATTTGTTGTTCTATCACGCGATCAAACAAATGGTCTGGAAATAGTGCACGCATCGTTTTTGGTGTGAAGAATCTCATATGCGTTCGATCTAAAATCCCTACATCTCGATACGTAAAATCCCCTGTCATTAATGGAAGGAGCACCTCCGCATGCATCATGTTAGGCAAGCAGCAAATGATGACGCCACCTGGCTTTAAAGAATTGTGCGCTTGTGCAATGATTTGCCATGGATCTGACACATGCTCTAATACATCAGAAAATATGACTGCATCAAAAAAGGCTTCCTTCTCTGACCAAGGGTACTCATCTACTTTCACTTCTTTGACTTCTTGATAATATGCTTTTGCGATCGTCGCTTTTAGTGAATCCGGCTCTACCCCGTACATGTCAACAGGCTGCCGATTGATGAGTTCAAGCCCTGTTGCGCCTGCACCGCAGCCCACATCCAGCACACTTGCGGCCTTTCGAGGCAACAGTGCTGCAAAATATGGATGAGGGGTCATGAGATTTAAATCAATGCCCCATTTATTTAAAAACCGAAGCCTGTTCTCTGCAAAAAATGTAGAGATATTCGTTTCTTGATGCGCATGGAAGGTTGCATGACCGTGATGATGGACAAATGAATCATGGACGATTTGCAACTGATATCCCTTCAGCAACGAACGTAAACAAAGATCATCATCCTCAAATGACCCATACACAAACCGCTCATCAAATAACCCGACATCCTCAATCAGCTCTCTTTTCACTAGCAGACAAAAACCAACAAGTCTGTGCACATACGTCCTCTGACCTTTTCTCGCAGCTGTATATTCCTTAGCAAAGGCAGGAAGGTCCTTCACATCTGTATACGACGGCTGGACCATTTGAGGACCACTCACATAATTGGAGACAGGTCCCACCATTCCAATACGTTCTGATGCAAATAATGCCTCTCTTAATGGAGAAAGCCAGTTTTCAGTGACCATCGTGTCATTATTTAAAAAGAGAATACTGTCTCCTGTCGCTTTTTTCACTCCTTGATTACAGCCCTTTGCAAAGCCTTGATTTACTTCGTTTTCAATAAAAATGATATCTTCTAGCTCTCGCACATATGCCTTTGTTCCGTCTGTTGAGGCATTATCTACGATGATGAGTTCATATTGGTCACATCGGGTATGCTGCTTGAGGCTGTCGATACATTTTTTGGTTAAATGCAGTTCGTTGTACGTCAGCATAACAATACTTGTTTTTCCTTTCATCTCATTTCCACCTTTCGCCCGCCTGTTCCATATGTATGTCATATCCAGCACGTTCAGAAGATGAGAGATATCCTTTCTTCATTAAACGTTTGTTTGAAAAGGAAAACCAGCTACATACGGCAGCTGTCCTTTTTATACCGTTTCTCCTTCATCATTTACGACAGTACGGCTTCTCTTTTTTAAATCTTCTTCAATTCTTTCAAGACTTTTTCCTTTTGTTTCGTTCACTAAATATTTCACAATGAAGAAGGCCACTATGCCGATCCATTTGCTTTTTCGTCATTATAACCCCACTATAGTCTGTGTTTACTGGATATTTCCCTATGAAAAATCATTTTCCTCACTTCCTTTCTTTTCAAACATTTCAATGTTTTATGACAAATATATTTCATTTTCGTTTCATTGAAACTTTTTACGACAAGGAAACGTCAATTAAGCGTTGATAAAAGAAATGTTGCACTATATACCGTTTTAAGGTATATAAGGATACCTTTACTATAAAAATCATATGCGAGGGGCTAAAAAATATGGATCAATCACGAAACAGACACAAAGGGAAAAACCGTTTAAAACCATGGGTGAAAGTCACTCTTTTTCTATTTGGTATTCTTTTACTGGCAACCGCTTCTGTCACAGGCTATGCCTACTATAAGTTGACAACTGCTGCGAAAAAAGCACAAGTATCTCTAGAGCGAGGCGCACAATCTGTCAAACGAATCGAAGCATTCGATCCTGGAAAAGACAGCTTCTCTGTCTTGCTGCTTGGAATCGACAGCAGACCCGGTGAAACCGTTGAACAGGCACGAAGCGATGCAAATGTCTTGGTGACGGTGAATCGCACAAATAAAACCATTAAATTTTTAAGCATTCCAAGGGACTCATATGTGGATATTCCAGATCATGGTTATGACAAAATTGCACACGCACACGCATTTGGCGCGGCAGATTTAACGGTGAGTACAGTTGAGAATTTACTAGATATTCCTGTCGATTTTGTCATTGAAAGTAATTTCAAAGCATTTAAGGAGGTCGTGAATGAATTAAACGGTGTGTCTATTAACATTAAGGATGAATATCTTGTCAAACAGATTGAAAAAGATACAAAAGGTAAAATTGTGCTTCAAACAGGAACTCATACGCTAGATGGTGATCAAGCTCTCGCATATGTGAGAACGCGAAAAGCAGATAATGACTTAATGCGGGGACAGCGTCAAATGGAAGTATTAGAAGCCATTTTTGATAAATCAAAGTCATTAACGTCCATTCCGTCATATGACAATATCATTGACACGCTCGGTGATAATGTCTCAACCAACCTTTCAATGAAAGAATTAATCGGGCTCATACCGCTTCTGACTACATTGAAATCTGCTGATACCATTCAGCTAAAAGGATCTGACTATCAGCCAAACGACGTTTATTATTTCCAATTGGATCAAAATCAACTAAATGAAGTAAAGGCTGAATTGAAGCAGCACCTTGAATTATCATAAACAGAAGGCGTCCATTTAGGGCGCTTTTTCTCATATCATCATTGATCATTTGGACATTTTTGTTTAACCTTGATAGAGAGAGGAATCAAATATCCTCACTTTTTCATGAGAATAAAGGAAATCGCACATACTGAATGAAGGAGGATTTGACAGCTATGAAAAAAATGATTGCGATTGATTTAGACGGCACACTTTTAAATACAAAAAGTGAAATTTCTGCTCAAAACCGGCAGGCATTGATTCGTGCAAAGAAAGCTGGATATATTGTCACAATTTGTACAGGACGGGCCACTTTTGACGTGAAGGACCTTCTTGGTGATTTGGACATTCCAATTATTGCGGCAAACGGAGGTACAGTGCATACTGAGGGATATCAGCTCTTCAGCAGAATGACACTTGACCAAGAAGCTGGGAAGCGTGCGGCAAAAGTATTAATGGAACGGAATATTTACTTCGAGGTATATACTGACGATGCTCTCCTTTCCCCATTTGATGGAAAAGAGAAATTGAAAGCAGAGTTTGATGTGATCAAAAGCGCAAATCCAAATGAGGATGTAGCTGATTTATGGGAAGGAGCAATGACTCAATTTAAACAATTTGGCATCAAACCAGTAGATGACATCTGCCAGATTTTTGAGTCGAATGAGGCGACTTATAAATTACTCTGCTTTTCATTTGATATGAACAAGTTACAGAAAGCACGAGACCTTCTTGCGGAAATGCCTGAACTGTCTTTAACCTCGTCTGGAAAACATATTATTGAGGTAATACCCAAAGAGTCAGGGAAAGGACATGCTCTCAAAAAGCTTGCAGCCCATTATGGCGTAGACCGCTCCTATATTTATGCGATTGGTGACAGCCCAAATGATCTATCCATGTTTGAGGAAGCAGGTCACCGAATTGCGATGGGAAATGCAGTGGATGTTATTAAAGACAAGAGCACCTATATCACAAAAGACAATCATGAGGATGGCGTCGCCTATTTTATTGATCTGCTTTTACAAAACCAAAAGACGCTTGTCTGATAGCGCCTAGAGAAGTCCAGTGAATAAGAACATCTACGCAAAACGTAAAGAAACGATTGAACGCATTTTTGCGGATGCAAAAGAAAAGCATGGTATGCGTTGGACGAAACTTCGTGGACTGAAAAAAGTTTTAATGCAGGCGATACTTACTTTCGTTGCCATGAATCTCAAGAAAGCTAGCAAACTGGACATGGAAAGGACCATGTCCAGCGTAAGACAACTGATCGATTTTATCAAAATAAGTGAAAACCCCACCTTTACTTGAAGTAAAGGTGGGGTTTGTCTACGGTCTGAGAGTACTAAAGGCGTGCTCTTATCACCATGACTTGATTATTTACTCGCTTTCGACTGCTTTTGCTGCTCGATCTTCTGCATTTCAACAGAGATCTTTTGCTTTTCATGATCTGTGAGGCTTTCACTTAATTTAAAAGCAGACATAAAGACAAATACTAAAATTAACGCAACAAATGGCCAGATTGCTTTTAGGAATTTCATTTATTATCCTTCCCTTCGTTTTCTTTTAATGTTTGAACTTTATCTGCATGATTCACTTCAAAGAAAATGTGTCCGTCTTTTTCTTTCCACTTCGCATTGGTGCCATTGGTCAGCTGACGGATGATTGATTTGGATTCAAGAGACCCAGCCTTTACTGGAGCAGGTGTTGCTTCTTTAATATACATTGGCACCACTTCAAATGTGGCTTTTCCGTATTTATTTAGATGATACTGAACAAGCGCAGAATCACGTGTCCTTGACCAGCCTTGGTCAAAAATAAAGTTCCCCAAGCTATAGAAGATCACCGTTCCGTTGTAGATCTCCATCGGCTCCAGGACGTGCGGGTGTGCACCGATGATAATATCAGCACCAGCATTTGACATCGCCCTTGCCAATTCTCTTTGTCTGTCATTTACTCCATTGTTGTACTCCTGTCCCCAGTGAGCATGAACAACGACGATATCTGCCTTTTCAGCAGCTTGAGAAATCATCGGAATAAAGATAGATGGATCGGCTGGCAGAATACCTGCCTTGCGATTCGTTGCTCTGAAATCTTTCCCATAGACATCTGTAAAACCAATTGTAGCGATTTTCACACCGTTCACTTCTTTGTACGAAATGTTCTGCTTCGCATCTTGGAGGTTACGTCCTGCTCCTGTGTAAACCATATCAGCTTTTTCAAAGGCATTGATCGTATTGTTCAATCCTTTTTCACCATAGTCTGCCGCATGGTTATTCGCAAAGTTTAGTACAGAGAAATTCAAGTCTTTCAACGCTTGGACAGACTCTTCATCTGTTCTTAAGTGAATACTTTTTTGCACCGCCTGCTCCTTATCTGAGGCAACTGGATGCTCAAAGTTACCTGTTACATATTCTGATACATCAAAATATGGTTTCGCATAGCGAAAGAGATGCATTTTTCCATAGCGGTCTGTCACTTTCTCTACATTTCGACCAAACATAATATCGCCGACAAATGAAGCGGTCAGGATGTTTTCTGGAATCTTTTCTACAGTGGGCACTTGTGCTTTCCCTATAAATGTAAATAGAAATGTACATGCAATGACGATCGGTAAAGTAATCAGTACATGTTTATTCGTCTTTTTCTTTTGATTCTTTGTGATTTTCAGCAGTTTTTCCTGAAAGCTCAATTTTTTATTCATTATTGAACACACCTTATCTTAAAATAGATAGTAAACATACATGATGGCAAATGTTGCACCACTTAGAAGTAACGTGCTTCCTAGGGTAATTGTAAGACCTTGTTTTTGGATCGTATTCGCAATCAATCCAGGTACGATGATCCCGATTCCGCGGAACTCTGCTATTTCAAATGGAACGACTGGATAGAAGAAATCAAATATGAGCTTTAAGGAAATCCCTGTAATTAACATCGCAGCAAATTTTCTTCGTCCGTATAAAATCATAAATTTCGATAAACCAAAGCGAACGATAACATACGTAAGCAAGCTCACAGATAAGACGACTAAAATGAAGACTGGCTGGTTAAATACAAGCGCCAGATAACCTGGGACAACCAATCCAGCTGGTACAATTCCTGTTTTTTCTGCAAAGATTAAACTAAGTAGAACACCTAAAATTAACGAGATATAAAGATCTGATCCGAACATTTTCTATATTTCCTCCTAGCTGACAAGCTGCTTAATTTTGTATTCTTGAATTTTTTCGATTAAAGGTTCAGCGGCGCCATGGATATTGCCGACTCCATAAACCACTCGATTATGAAGCTTTCTCTCAAGCATGTTCATAATTTGTTCTGTAGATTGATATTCAAGGTTATGTAAGTGGTCAGCGGGAATTTTCCCTTCCTCAAATGCCTTCACAATTGGATCAGTCGTTTCACCAATTAAGACAAGGTCACTTGCTTCAATATAAGGAAGAACATCTTCCGCAAACTGGATCGTTCTATCTACACGATCCGCACGACAGTTCATGATAATAATTGGTTCATCTGTCGGATATCCAATTTCCTTCACACGCTTCCAAATGTTCAATGTAGATGCTGCGTCATTTGCCGCAAATCCATTTACAAAGTGTCCAGGTGTTTTTGCGTCCATTAATGGAAGAATTCTCATCGCTCCTGGATCAGGCGGCGCATTTAGCATTCCTCTGAATGCCGTATCTTCATCAATCCCTAATGCTTGAGCGACACCAAGTGCAAGTGAAGCATTATCTGGGAAAACCATGTACTCAAATTTCCTCAAATACTCATCGGTAATCTTGGAATTATCTGCAACAATGACCTCAGTGTTGCGTTTTTTCGCAATCTCTTTAAAGAAATCCGTATACTCACTATCCGTAATAACCAAGTGTCCATCGTAAGGAATTGTGGCTGTAAAAGCTTCTGCTATTTCATCAAGAGTTGGCCCCATCACATCCATATGATCTTCAAGAACGTTTACGATCACGCCAATATTCGCTTGAAGCAGTTCTTCCTGAAAGATAATTTGGTAATCTGGATTTACCGCCATACATTCACTGACGATGGCATTTGCTCCTCTTTCAACTGTTTCTCTCATCACTTCCTTCTGCTCTCCGATATTCGGTCCTTGCGGTTTCCTTTTAATCGGTTTCTCTTCTGGCGTATCCCAATAAATCATTCTTGCATCCGTTCCCGTTGTTTTGCCGACAGTTTTATAACCTGCCTCCATTAAAATACCGGTTGTCAATCTTGTAACGGTGGACTTTCCGCGAATACCATTAATATTAACGCGCACCGGCAGGGCATCGATATTTTTCTGATGACGCTTCTTTTCAATAAAGCCAACCCCTAACATGATGACACAGGCTATAACGATTAACCACATCGCTATCTACATCTCCTTTTTTATGAGTGTGATATGTAAATTCAATCATCAGTATATCTGTTCAGCATAAAATCACAATCGGTATTATGTAACATACTCTTTCACTTTCCCGTATGACAAAATCCTCTAATCAGAAGCCGAATTTGCCTAGCTTTCTCTCAAATGACAAGGACAAAAGGCGGACAAAATTTAGCCTAAGTTTCTGCCTCACACAAGAGAAAGCGCTATCATCAATCATTGAAAAATCTTCTGTACTTTTCTCCCTAAATTTTTTGACAATGATTAAAATGTATTTTGATCATTGTTTTAAATACACTTTCATTCTATAAAATCAGTCATATCAGTGCTTTAAATGAATAGTACGTGTTTTGGAATTTTTTCGTTTTTTGAATGAACAGGTTAGAAAGTCATCCTCAGTGATCAGAACGCTACGCGTTGACCTACGACAAAGGTCACCTCTAGGAAAATCAAGTAATCTGCTTATTTCTAGGTCACAAAAAAATGGTTTATTATGTAAAAAAATGATCATTTCGTTACATCTCATCTTTACATTTTTCCCTCCTTATGACCTAAACAATGAAACATTATTCATTTGTTTTTATCAAGATTCATCATTTCTTAACATTTTAATATGATTTAGTTGAAACTTGTCGGCTCATGTCTTCCCTAAAGGTAGCGCATAAAATTAGCTTCTCTGCTTACACTATGGTTAAAAAACCTGTGAGAGGAGGCTAAAGATGCCAAACACCAATGAGCAAACACGCTTGCACTTTTTATCAGGCAGCTTTGAGGAGAAAATTCGGATCCTGAAAAAGATATTTCAGCAAAGTGACGATTTTGAATACAGAGAGTTAATGGTGAATGGCACAAAATCAGTACTGTTTTTTATTAAAACAAGAGTGGATGAAAGTAAATTAAATGACTTCATGATCGGCAACTTGTTAGGTCCTGCAGGAAAGCAAGACTACGTAAAATCTCTTAGTACACTTGAAACCGGTGATTTGACGCTGATCACCGACAGTATTATTGCAGGAAGTATTGCCTTTCTTGATGAAAATGCCTCTCAGATCAAATTATTTGCCGTCGGGCAGCCGCCGCTGCGATCTATTTCTGAGCCTTCTTCTGAAAGCACTATTGCAGGTGCACATGATGGATTTGTTGAGAGTATAGATACCAATATCTATTTACTGCGTTCACACTTAAATGATCGAAAGCTCGCGATCCAATATCATAAGATCGGTACAAAATCGGAAACAAAACTTGCGACGATTTATATTTCTGATATCGCTAATCCAGAAAAGGTAGAAGAGGTAAACAGACGGATTACTTCTATTAAAGTAGACACGCTGCTAAGCCCTGGCTCAGTCGTAGAGGCCATTGAGGATGATTCATTCTCTATTTTTCCGCAGCTTATTGATACAGAGCGCCCTGACAAGGTGAGATCTGCAATCCTTGAAGGGAGAATTGTGGTGCTGATGGATGGTAGTCCTATGGCCATTATTCTGCCTATCACTTTCTTTAGTTTCTTTCAATCACCTGATGATTATAGTAGCCGCTGGATTCCAGCTACGTTTATTCGTTTTCTTCGTTTTTTTTCCTTTATCATCGCCATTACCTTGCCATCTCTTTATATCGCTGTTATTACCTTTCATTATGAGGTCATTCCAGATGAATTAGCGATTACGATGAAAAATTCAATTATCGGTATCCCTTTCCCTCCATTAATAGAAGCAATGCTGATGGGGGTCACCATTGAACTCATACGGGAGGCGGGGGTACGTCTGCCAAGACCCATCGGTCAGACGATTGGAATTGTAGGGGGGTTGGTCATTGGGGATGCCGTTGTACAAGCAGGTCTCATTTCCAATGTCCTTATTGTTGTCGTTGCAGTAACAGCTGTGGCTTCCTTTGTCCTCCCATCCGTTGAAATGACGTCAACCATTCGAGTGCTACGTTTCCCGCTCATGTTCATGGCATCAATGTTTGGTTTTATTGGCATTTCATTCGGACTGGCCATCGTACTCATGAATTTATGCCGCCTTGAATCACTAGGAGTGCCTTACTTATCACCAGTTGCTCCATTTAACTGGCAGGACTTAAAAGACACGATCATTCGATTACCGATGGGGATGTACAAAATGCGCCCTGTTTATTTAAATCCGCAAAAGAAAAGACAAATCGAAAATTTGAGAGGGTGGAAAAAGGAAAATGGAAAATAAAATATCTCCACCTCAAGCTGTTTTTTTCATCATTCAATCTCAAATTGGTGTTGGTATTTTAGTACTTCCCCATTTGCTCATGAAAGACATGGGTCACGATGGGTGGATGGCCATTATTCTAGCCGGATTATTCATCCAAATCATCAACACCATTTTTATTTACATCATTCATAAATATCCTGACACATCGTTTTTTCAAACGTTAATCGACGTGTTCGGAAAATGGATCGGTCGGTTCTTGATCGTACTCTATACAGTATACTTCGCCTCAGTCTGCATTGCTGTTCTATCGATTTTCACTAGAATTCTTGGAATATGGGTGCTGCCGCTTACGCCAAATTGGGTCATTAATTTATTGATGATGATATGCATTATCTACATTGCAAAGGAAAAAATCACAGCAATTGTCAGGTTTAACTTTATTTTGACTCCCTTTTTGCTCATGCTATCTCTATTGATGTGTTATGCAGTAAAAGGAACGAATATGGATTACATTATGCCTTTTTTCCAAACAAATATTTCTCAATTTCAGCTTGGGTTGAAGGACGTGGTTCTGTCCTTGAATGGATTCGAGATGATCCTCATCATCTCTCCATTTATGAAGGGCTCCATTAAGCAACGGTATAAGGTGATGACCATTTCAAATATATGCACAACCCTTTACTACTTAATTATCACATTAATTTGTTTTATGTTTTTCAGCCCAATTGAGCTTAATATCATTCCCCACCCTGTTCTTTATCTATTAAAGACCATTTCATTCGGTGTAATTGAAAGAACAGATTTAATTTTTCTCAGTTTTTGGGTGTTTAACATTCTTGCCACACTCAGCAATTATCTCTACTTTTGCGCAAATGGATTATCCAGTATTTTAAAAAAAACAGATCATAAAAAATATGTCTATTATATTGCCATTTTGATCTATGTCGCTAGCTGTTTTCTCGCAGACGATAATTTTAGAATTAAGCGCTTTAATGAGTTTACGACTTTTTCTCAATATTCAGTTATTTATACACTTCCGATCATGATGGCCATTATCATCTTGATTAAACATCGCAAAGGGAAGGTGAAATCACATGCGTCATAAGTCCATACTGACACTGCTTATATGTATTTCCCTTATATTCATGCCTGGCTGCTGGGATCAGACCTTGTTAAAAAACATCTCTCTTGTCTTAACTTCAGCTATTGACCAAGGAGAAGATGACAATGCGGAATTCTCAATTACCTACCGAAAGGTGCAGCAGTCTCAAAGCATGGAACAAGAAAATACAGGCAACTATTCAACCACTGTTCTCTCAACTGAAGCACCGACTTTAAGAAAAGCAAGAACCAACTTTAGCCGAATTGTCGACCAAAAAATTGATATGTCGAAAATGCAGGTCATGCTGATCGGCGATGAATTTGCTCAACAACGCCTTCTCCCTTACTTAGATATGTTTTACCGTGACCCCAAAAGTCCTTTACTTGCAAATCTCGCTTTGGTACAAGGTGGAAGCTGTGTGGATGTGATCAACCAGCTGCTCAAGGAAAAGCTCATTGTGAGCGACTATTTAAATAACTTAATCACCACTGCTTCACGTTCCTCACAAGTTTCACCCAAAAACATTCAAAGTGTCCGGTCTAAAATGCTCCAAACTGGAGAGGACTTAACACTGCCTTTACTTCACTTCGATCAATCGAAGCAATTAATTCGTGTAAAAGGTGTAGCCCTATTTAATAATGATAAAAAGAAAGGCGAACTGTACGGTCAAGATGCGATCCTGCTTACCGTGATGGACAACAAAATGGGGAGATATGCAAATTTCACAAAAAAAGTCGGAAGTGATATGAAATCAAAAGAGAGCAATTACATCACCATTCAAGTAACTGACTCAAAGAGAGACATCAAGATTGTCAATCCTGATCACCGAGACTTAACATTCTTTCTCAATTATGAATTCACGACATCTGTGCTAGAGTACCCGAAAGATAACCTAGATACAGATAAGAACATCCAAATGCTCAACAAAAGACTTTCAGTCATTTTGACAAAAGAAGCTGAAAAAGTCGTTGCTGCTTTGCAAGAAGCAAACTCTGATGTCCTAAGTCTTGGCAGAAAATACCGAGTAAGACATTATGATGAGTATATGAAAATGAACTGGGTCAACGATTATCCAAAGGTGAAAATTATTCCAAAAATCAAAGTGAACATTAAACAAACAGGTATTACTAGCTAAGAAAGGGAAGAAGTCATCTTTCTTTTCTTTTTATATTTTTCAAGATTGTCAGTTCTATAATTTCGTGATAATCTATGCGTGTAAACGGTTACACAAAGACGAAGCTGATTCTTCTGCGATTTCAACAGTTGTCGAATCAGCGAATGCTTCAAATATACCTGTCATCACATTGGACCGTTCAGCAGAAAGGTGGAAGCACTTGTAGCCTCTGCAACGTCAAAGGCGGTGAAATGGCAGACTGAATTTATCATCGACAAGCTAGGCAGAGGGGCGGGTCGCTGAATGAGAAGGCGTTCCAGGAGCTTCCGCCACATGTGAACGCGGGAAAGGCTTTAGAGGCGATTCAAATCTCTGGAAAAGACATTCTCGTCGTAACAAAAAAATAAACACAGAAGGGACTGACCCCCTAAGATGAGACAAATAAAAAACACCTTCAAGTTTGAAAACGGACCGTTGTGATCCGAAATAAAACATGGAGGTGTTTTTTTTATGGGGACAAGAGTGAGTTATCCAGTTGAAGTCAAACAGAAGGCTGTAGAAATGAGATTGGCAGGTGTACCTATGAAAGAGATCATGCAGGAATTGAATATCAAGAATAAGACGCAGGTTCAGACA
>NZ_JBAWSW010000009.1:0-78253 GCF_037104745.1 Bacillus sp. FJAT-53060 | reverse complement strand
AAAGCCACTACTTCTAATTGATTTCTTCTCTCTTCTTCACGTTTCGATAACATGTTCATCCCCCGCAGAATTGTGTTATTACCCTTATTATACAAAAAAGCTTGTAGACTTTGTCTACAAGCTGAAACAGACCATGGAGGGTCTGTTTTAATTTTGCCTATTAGTTTTCAGATGTTGAATTTGGATCAATCATCGTCGTGTTTCGATCAGTTTTTTGTGGAATGAAAGTTGTATTTCTATTTGTCTCCTCCATTGTTGTATTTCGGTTTGATGCTGGTTTAATCATACTAGTCGCTTCATATACACCTACACCCAAAAAGATAATAGAGCTTATAACAATCATTTTTTTAATACTCATAAAGACACTCCCCTTTTTGAATATTATGTTGGGCTTCAAATGCCCTCCTGTAATATTCTGTAGCTTTCTCAAACTTTCCTCTTTTTTCATGAATCATTGCAAGGTTTTTTGAGAATTCTTCAACGAAAACATACAATTGTTTTTCTTCAAATATCTGAAGCATAGCTTGAATCTCATCCTCTTCATTACTTTCATATATTGTTTTTATAGAACGTAACAACAGAATTTCGTGTGGGTATTCACTATGAGAGATCTTTTTCAAAGCTTTATCCAATAATTTCGCTGCTTCAGCATTTTCTCCTGTCTTATATAACGTCCAACAAAGGTTTACATATATAACTGGCTTTAGATCAATTACACCATCTTCAGATACATCAAGGGACTCATGATAATATTGTATAGCTTTTGCATAATCTTGTTGTCTATCGTAAGTATTTCCTATATTTAAAAGTAGCTTGGCAATAAACCTTTTATCGGCTAGCTCTTCAGCAATAGAATAAGCTGTATTCAGATGCTCTAATGACTTTTCATATCGCTTGAAATCATCATAATTCCCTGCAATAACAATCAAGCTTTGAATTTGGCGAACTTTATATTGTTCATGCTGCTTATAGATGTCTAGTGCCTTAATAATATGATGCATCGAAACATGCGTCTGTTTCATAATGTAGTAGGCTTCAGCCACTTTAAAATGAAACTCCGCTTGCTCAATATCGTCTACAACTAATGCAAGTTGCTTCTCAGCGATCTTGTAATATTGAATAGCCTGTACGTACTCTTTCCTGCTGAATTCATACATTCCTCTAAAGAAAGCATTATAGTATTGCAACATACCGGAAAGTTGATAATTAGAATTTTCTATTTTATCAACTAAGTCTGAAATGGATAAAGATCGTTGCTCTGAAGGTTTAATATAATCAAGCATAATTTGATGTCGAAAACACATCAATTGATAATAGATGAGCAGGTCTTGATCCTCTTCCATTCGTTCAATTTCTTGTTCTACCTCAGCTTTCAAAATCTCTGCATCTGGTACGCTGAATTGCCGGATCATTTTATGCCATTCATTTATTTTCACACCAACATGTGAAGAAAGAACTTTCTCCATCTCCTTACTCCCCTTCCATAAAATAACTTTATATTACATTTATTATCACATACAATCATTCACAAAGCACCGAAAAGATACCGCAAAACGAACAAAAAAGAGCTCCTCGAAAGGAGCCATGTGAGTAATACATGAGTAATAGTGGCTTGATAAAGAAGAAGATCATTGAAATATACGAATTTTTTAATCCCGTTTCCGCGGGTAAACTGTAAATTTTAATTATACAGCACATTTAGAAACCGAACAAACATTCTGATAAATTGTTTTTGGTGGTGATGATATGACTGATCTCGAAAATACAAAATCATCTATAATATGAGCCGCTTTCGCAAGAACCCCACAAAGGAGGACTTGAAAAGAAAAACTGTTAAAGATGAATCAACGATCCGCAGGGCAGTTAAAAAACTTAGTTACTCGTGACGAATTTACGTGTGATAAACAGAAAAGAGAATGGCGATTTAAAAAGACCTCCTATTTGGCCTTCCCCCATACCCATCAAGCTAAGAAGTGTACTCTGATTAGTTATCAGCATAAATACTGCCTTGGATTGTTCAGAACTAAATAAATACACACATAAGAACCTATTTAACTTTCTTTTTGATTAAATGCATTGCAAAATTTACATTATCCAAAAGAATTTAGTTCCATCCATGATTTAAACCAAGCAACAAGTTTATGTTATCAATCAGTTAAATAATAAAAAACCCCCACTTTACAAGGTCGAGATTTTTTTGTACTTACTTTACTTTTTGTCAGTTAAGTGATTTAAACGTTTTCGAATAACTAGGGATAAGATAACGAAAACTGCGCAAGCTCCTGCTGATCCAGCAGCAAACATCAGCTCAAAGTTTTCTGTTGGGGATTTGAATAACAAAGAGACTGAGACAATTAAAGCCGCACCACTAAGGCCCAATCCTAATATCGACATTGCCAATAATTTATTCATAGAAACACTCTCAGACTCACAATTTGAAACAACCTACTACTGCACCCATCCCACCAGCTCCAAGAACTGCATATGCACCAATACATGCTGCACATATTGGGGCAGTAACCGGCGTCGGAGCCGCACAGGAACCAGCACAAGCGACTGCAATTAAATAAGCCACGCTACTACCAACCCCAAGCACTGCTGCGATGCAAGCTGCAGTTGCTTTTACGCCCATAGGTTGAATGGCAGAAGGTTCTTCTGCAAGTAATTCTTCATCTGACATATAAGACAGCTCGGTATCAACGGACTTAACAAGGGAACCATCCAAATAAGTCTCAACCTTGAAGTTACCCATCTCATTCTTTGTCACCAACATTTCATTTGCCTGCAATACGGTATTATCCTCATCGATGAAAAGAGTGATATTACTAGGAAGACTATATTCCCCATTTATAGGAATTGTAACAACTATAACTCCACCACCTACTGTGTAAACATTTGATTTTTCCAATCCGTAAGCATATACAGGTGCTAAGCATCAACTTCCCCGTTCTCGATCACATTAACCGCTATATTGACCATTTCAGCGGAAGCATCTCCCTCGATTGGAACAATCGAAGCTTCCTCTCCTTCCGCAGAAACCCCCACAGTTGAAGAAAAACTAAAACAAATCAGCGAAAAAATTAATAACAACTGCAAAAATGATTTTTTCTTCAGAAATCATTAAAAAGGAAAATATGTGTTTTCAAGTTAAAGGAATAGTATTGTGTAATACAGTTCCTTTAGAAAGTGTTAATGTAAATCTGTCGAGTTCATCTAATAGCATTGTAAAACCCCATACAGTTTGTACTGATAAAACTGGAGCCTTTTCATCCGAAGTTAATTTATTAACAAATTCAATCAAAGAAATCGAAGTTACAGCAACCGTGATATCTAATAAATTACCCGTAAAAAATACAATAAACATCAACATTTAGTTTTAAAGCATTTCACTAAGGACAGCTTAAAAACTAAGATATCTTCCAAGAGAGGGGTTAATTTCATACTACCCCTACTCTTTTTCTTAAAGACTTTACTCTTGAAGTAACTAAATGAGTCCAAGTGCTTCCTAAAGATGGGAAAAGACCCTTTTTTCCTCTTGTTCCTTTTTGTTTTCTTCCTTTACTTTTAATGCTCTATACAATTTCAATTCTTTTTTAAAGTGTTACGAACCTGTTTCTGTTGACTTTTTAGATGATTTAACAAAGGACGGCGCAAGAAAAGATGGTAAGTCAGGAGGATTGGGAGAAAGAACTATATTAGATAATTTCAAATTACTACAAGTGGTTTTTAAAACAGCAACGGAAGAATGGAAGATTATCAAGAAGGATCCAATAAAAGGGTTGCCTTTGCCGGTTAACGAGAAGAAGGAAATGAATTATTTTGAAGCTGATGAAGCTGCTCAATGTATTAAGATTTTATATGAAGAAGTTGATATTAAATAGAGACTTTATTTCTTAGCAGCGATGATCGGTGGATTGAGACGAGGCGAAGGTCTTGCACTTGAATGGCATTTAGATGTTGATTGGGATGCTGGTGGATTTAAAATCAATCGTTCTCTTTCAAAGACAATCCAAGGTGAGGCACATGTAAAAGATCCTAAATCAAAAAGTTCAAAACGTTTTGTACAGAAGCCGGACTGGTACATGAATGAATTGTCACTATATTATCTTATGTGGAAAAGAGAAAAGAATAAGCTAAAAGATACATGGGAGGGTGAAGATTACCAATACATTTTTCATAGTGGTTTTGGTAAACCCTACTATTTTACAACTCCAATATAAAATAAAAAATATCCGCTTACACGATTTGCGCCATACTATGGTTGCTTTGCTGATGGAAGCCGGAGAAAGCATTAGTGCTATTCAAAGACGTGCAGGACACGCTAGTGCCAGAACAACATCTGATATATATGGCCATGTAACCGATGAAATGAAAAAGAGTGCAGCGAATCACTTTAACAAGTTTGATCCCAAACATTTGAGAAACACAAAATTAGAGCCAGGAAATCTCCGTCCCCAAGTCGTCCCCAAGGTTGAAAATAATGCATCATACAAAATTGAGCTTCCCCCTTGTATTTCAAGGGGGAATTAAATATAATAATATTTGTTGAAACATCCCGGGGCATTAGCTCAGCTGGGAGAGCGCTACGCTGGCAGCGTAGAGGTCAGCGGTTCGATCCCGCTATGCTCCATACATGATAAAACGGTGGTACATCAACGTTTTTTTAACGGTGACTTATCGTAGTGTACCGCTCCTATAATAATGCGCAGTGAAGCGCACCGATAAATTGATCGTCTTCTTTACGAAATAGGAGGCGATTTTTTAATGCATTCAGAACGACGGAAAGGTAAGTGCTTTAAGGCGGAACGGACGATCACCAAAACAGTGCGTGGTAAAACGTATTCAATCTCGGTTATTTGCGAAAACATATGCGAAGCAAAACGCGCGGAAAATAGAGCGCCGGAAACAATCGACCGATACCGGAGGGCTTGTCGACACTTATTAGATTACGCACCGCATGACTGGACGGTGACATACGAGATATTGACGTTGACTTTGCTTGCGGATTCGTTGCGTATTTACTTCACGAACGAGTTACATTCGCCGGTCATAAGTCAAAAGGACGAACATAAAACGCCTGGCTTGTCTCCTAAGTCCGTAAAGATTATATTAAGACGCTTCGGGCACCCTTCAGATTTGCGCAACACGAAAAAGCCGTTTGACTTCAATGGCTTGGAGAAATTTTATCCTTAACAAAGGACAACGTAGATTATGCATCCGGTACTGTCTACTTCAGCGCATGTGACGTTAAGACACGACAAGGAATATTCGTCCCTCTCTAAAGAAAAACGATGAACTGAATAAAAGAACTTCTTATAGAAAACTCAGATTTCGATAGTCCTTTCGTCTTCTTATGTAATTACGGTGAACAACTACAAACGAATCATTTTAGGAAACAGTTAAATAGATACGCAGAACAAGTCGGTATTACTAAGCACGTACACCCGCATTTATTCAGACATACCGGCGCGACAATGTAATTAGAAAATGGTGGAGCTATCCGGCACTTACAAGCGATGCTCGGGCATCGAGATATGCGAATGGTTAAACGCTATACTCACTCCCGTCTTATGCCACGCATCTACGAATGGCTCTGGGTCTTGCTCGATCATTAGCGCTGGATCTACGGAAGCCTTAGCACGCAATAACAAGCCGTAGTATTTATAAATATCTGCTGCGTCAAAGTAGCGACTCATTGCGTTGTAGATTTCCGTTGGCAACGAGTTTTTCAGCGCTTCAGCCGGAACCGCAGCCGTATCTTTAACGTGCTTTTGATTTTTAAGATTAATAGAATCCGATGGTTCATTTCAATTTTAGTCGGCTGAACCGTTGGTTTATCGGGGTTTTTAAGCTCTGTACGAGTGGTCACTGTCGACTGGTCGTTTGCCATTTCGTAGATTTTCCACGAGAAGCTAACGCCAGTTACTTCGTTTGGCGACGTGTTTGACATCGGCCATGTGTAAAAGAAATCTAGCCTATCACCTTTCTTACTTAGCTTAAACGTACCTTCTTCGGATACTGTTATTACTTCCTCCGGGCCTAATTCTTCGCCTGTATTTAGCGTAATTGTTTCCGTTGCGGGATAGGCTTTGAAGGATGAATGACCTTTGTTAGTCATCGATCCTTTCATCGCAATGTGCGCTTGAGGGTGATATTAGAACTTGGTCAATTTTAATGTCTAAATCGTCGTAATTCTCCTCGTCATTCATTTCCGCACTTTACAACCAAATACCGCTATCCTCGCTTAAGTTTTCATCCGCACCAGTTTCTTTCGCTTGAACCTTTTCAGCTTTATTACTCGGCTGAGTATTCGACGAGCACCCCGCAATTATCAGCAAGGCTTATTATAGAAAAGAGTAGTCTAACTCGCTTCATTTAATCACGACCTTTTTCTTTTAATTATTCGTTATTGTTATGTAAGACGGCTACCTACGTTTTTATACGTAAGCAACCGCCAAAAGTTCCGGCTACTACTTGCCGACCTCATGAAGCGCCTTTCTTTCTCGCGCCTTCTTCGTTACGTCGTTATTTTTCCAGTACGCCCAAAGCGAAGTCGCCCCAAGAAAGAGAAGCGCAATAAAGTCGGACACAGCCGCTTCGTCTACCGAAATTGTCTGAACGCCAAACATCGTCAGCCCGCTATTTACGAGAGCTAACGCAAGCAAAATAAACCGAGCCACTGTTCCTGCGCTAATATTCGTCTTCATACGCTATACCCCGCTTTCTTAAGAGCCGCCACTAATTTAGCGCGCGTCTTCGGACCATAAATACCGTCAGCACTAAGTCCGTGCATAAGTTGGAATCGTTTGACTGCGTTGGCTGTTTTCGGTCCGTAAATGCCGTCGATTCCGTTATTCTTAGCGCCCTTGTTCGGATAGAAGTATACGGCTGCCAGTGCGCTTTGAAGTTGCGTGACGGCAGTGCCGCGAGCGCCTTGACGGATTATGCCCGTAGGTACCGTTAGTTTTTTAGGCGTGCTTGTTTTCGCCGGTTTAGTCGCTGTGCCTTTGTTGGTTGCCGTTTTGCTCCCGTTTAGCGCTGCCAGTTCCTTTGCGATAGCCGCTTTCACTGCGCCCCATCTGCCTTCGGCTAACACGCGGTGGGGACAATGTTTTCCGCTCCAATCTTCGTGTTTCTTGACGCGATCAACGCCCCATCCGCGCTCTTTTAGAAGCTGCGCAATAAATTTGATCGCCAATGCTTCCGCCTTTTTATAACGTTCGCCGCCGGATTTTGAATAGCATACCTCAACGCCAATTGACGTTCTGTTTCCGCTGTTTGCGCCGCTTCCGTCTCCGCAATGCCATGCGTTTCTGTTTGTTTCGATCCCTTGAATAATTTCTTTATCGTCGACTGCGTAATGGAACGATACTGTTGCGTTGTTATTTCGCATATAACTAATTTCGTTTTTAGCAGGCGCATCATTCGCCGTATTATGGAAAGTAATATATTTCGCGTTCATTGAATACGGGCATTTAATTGATTTTTTCGCTGAAGATACGAGCATTTTACGTACTTTAATCGTCATATAATCGTCTCCCTTTTCCGTTTTTATTTATTTAAAAAGCGCGATACCTAGAGATAGTAGAAGTCCCACCACCGTAAGCATCACGCCCCATACCCACTTCGTATTTGCGCGCATATCTAAAATATCTGCGCGGTTTTCTTTCGCCAGAGCCAGCGCCTGGTCCGCTTTCTCGTCCGCTTGGTTTGCTTTTGTTTTAACATCGTTGAAATAATCGACCTTGGTATCGATACGAACGAGCCACTCGCGAATATCCGAAATCTTTTCGTTTAATTCGTTGTTGCTCGGCTCCACCATCTATCCGTCTCTCCTTCCAAAATAAAAAGCCGCTTATACCTCGTCGGCTGGCGGCTTATTTGCTTCGTATTTATCTCCCGTTATTTCTTCGTATTGTTCCGGCGTAATTCTTCCGGCTGCCACTACGTCATGGGCACGTTTCCTTGACCAAAGACTCTCATCGTAAAATCCGTTAATAATCGAAAACCAATCAATCGACATTCTTCATACCTCCTAACGCGATAAGATAGTAAAGGTCAGCGATTTGTTGTTTCATAACTTCGGTTTCTGTCGGCTGCGGCTTCGGTTGTAAATCGTCTATATATTCTTGCGAAGCTGCTTCGTACCACTCCTCTTTCTCCGCATCAAACTTAGCGATATAAAGGCCATTCTGCGGCTGAACTGACGTATAACTTTCCGGAATTTCTTCGCCATTTTCGACGTCAATAAGAATCTCCTCTCCCGGCTGCCAAACTAACTCATCGTCGTATTTATAAACCCATATCATATAAAACACCTCCTATGCTGATTTGAAACGGAATCCAAACGTAATAAACTCCGCCGGATTCGCCGTATTAGAAGAAGATTGAATACAGACCCGACCGTCGGTACCAATATAGGTTCTATGATACTGCGGAACTCCGGACGTGCCTACGCTCGATGCAACCCCGATTAAATGAGTAGATTGGAGGGGACGGTATTCAGCCGGTAAAGTAAAAGCAGGAATGTCGTTTCCGAGCGTACCCCCGTAAATTGATCCGATAAGCTCAACGACACCTAAAGCGTCTTTGCTGTAGCGCAACGTATGAGAAAACCCTTCAGATGATACATACTGTTTCCACCCATTGGAAAGCGTCGGGGTGAACCATTGGACAGTTGCGTCTACATCTGATAACACACGTTTCCACCCTCTAAATCCTTGAGCATGGAAAGTTCCTATCCAGGTGACGTTATCAAATGACCTTGTGGCGATAATCCGTTTATATATAACTTCATTTTGTTCATAAGCCGTCTCTAAAACATCAATGTAATAGAAACTCAAATCATTTTCTACGGGAGCATTAAGGAGTTGAGCTCCCATGTAAGGCCCAGTCGATAACGTGAATATATCAGTCCCATTCGGCACCCTTGCTATTCTCCCATTGTTGGGTGTGAGCCTATATAATTGGCCATTGTTCCATTTATCTTTCTCAGCTGCTGTCGGAAGCTGCGTCCAAGTAATCGATATTTGATCGGAATTGTAGTAGAAATAATACGCATTACCTGCTGTATCGATTGCAAGTCCTGTACCAATGTTAGCTTGACCTACAGATTGAATACCTCGCAATGCGGAATTGTTAGGTGCGGGTGAATCCTCAATACCTGGTTGAGCATAAAAGGTACAAGTTCCTTTGTCTTTAATCGCATCGAATATTGTTGAGCCAACTGGCACATTAATGAGCTGCATGCCATTATCGGCGGTAATCTTATATAACTGCGATTCATTCCATTTTTTCTTTTCTGCTACAGACGCATGCGGATTCGCATCGTCCATATGATCATTAATCTGTTCTAACAGTCCAGAATCATTTTCAA
Source organism: Bacillus sp. FJAT-53060 (assembly GCF_037104745.1). Taxonomy (NCBI): domain Bacteria; kingdom Bacillati; phylum Bacillota; class Bacilli; order Caryophanales; family Bacillaceae; genus Bacillus; species Bacillus sp. FJAT-53060. The sequence continues at coordinate 68,877 of NZ_JBAWSW010000009.1, read as the reverse complement.
GTAATACTTCGACCATGTCATTGAACAAATTAGCATGGGCTTTGTCATTCACCTCAAAAGGTTTTGGTTCTTTTATTTCCATTTAGTTTTCACTCCTTTGCTTTGAAGCTTGAATCGATCTCTTGTAGCTGCTCTAAAGTAAGCAACCTTCGCTTACACCCTTCTTTTAAATCAGCAATTGAGCAATCACCTAATTTCACTGCTTGTTTGACCAATTCAGGGGTCACCCATTTAAAATATAATGCCATTACCCAATAATTCATGATTCACGCTCTCCTTTATATAAAAGGATCTCATTTTTTAGCGCTTTTAGTTCGTTTGTTAGATGATCACATTGATGTTCAAGCTGTTTTCTCATTAGCTTTTCTTTGGCTACTTCTTGTGCAAGATAATCTAGCAGAAGAGGTGGTTGATACCTTGGATTGATTTGGGATTCCTTACACCATTCTTTCAATTCTTCTGCCGTTGGCTTTGGCACATCTAGATGCCACTCGTTGATATACGAACCGTCTCCGTCATTTCTAAGTTCAAAGTCTTTTTGCGGATCCGCATCGGGGTATTTATACTTAATGGCTTCATATAAAATCATAGAATCCTCCTATACTCTCGAGAAATTTCTGCCGCCTACTTCTGTAATATCAAAATAGTTGTACCAGCCTGAATTATCTGATACATAACGACTAACGTCTCCGTCATATCCTACATACATGTAAATTTCTAAATAATCCCCTTTATTAGCCGGTACATTCGCAGCACCATAAAGTCCCATACTAAAGCTCAACACATCAGAGGGGCTTGTCGGACTTTGTCTTTGATGTGCAATATTTTTATAACTTCTTCCATTTAAATAGATCGATAATTCAAAGTTTGCGTATCATTGAAAGCTTTCAATATACACACCTGCATTCACTGAATACATTCCGTTTTCAGGGCAGATGAAGCGATTACTTTTGATATCAAAATTGTTATGACTGTCTTTTATCTTTCTATTAAAAAGGATTTTTTGATACTCTCCCTTGGTTAATAACTGCTTCCCAGTTGTACCTATATTAGCATGACAGAACCCAGAGAGTTTATGCCAGTCGGTCCAACCCGATCCAGTCCACCAATGACGGCACCACGTACCTGTGCTATCAAAATAACTGCCTGCTTCGTTTCCAGTCCCATAGTAATATTGAACAAATCGAAAGTTACTATATTTTTCATTTTTCACAAAGCCAAATCTCGTAGGATATCCAGTATCATTCGCTTGTCCAATATCCATGAACGTAATGCCAATTGGATATTCCTCTCCGCTGACTGATGCATCTTGAATGGCTTGATCGCCTGTTAGCTTAAATAGGCTCTCATTGGTGATTCCTTGTATCTGTCAACTGAGCGCATTGTCATTCTCTACAAGTGTGTCGACCATCCGGTTAAATAAGTTGGCATGTGCTTTGTCAGAGGTTTCAAACGGTAAAGGTGTTTTGATGTCCACTTCTTTTCCCCTCCATTAATAAATATCATCAATCTCAAAAACGAATTCGATGTCGCCGTCTTTTTGTTTATCTGTCATGGTGCGGATGGCGGTGAATTTGCCGGCTTCGTCGACAAGGGCTAGTTCATTGATGACTTCTCCTGCTAGTTCTCCTTCGGCGATTGTACAGGTGTAGCGGATTTTTGCTGGTTCCATGAAAGTAAACGAATCAATATTCTTTTGAACTAGTTCTTTTTTGAGTGTTTGTTCGGTACCGTCAAGAGAGATCGGTTTTCCATCCTTTGTTCCCCCATTTCCGAACGCCATTTTGACGACTTTTGTGAGTTTTGTTCCTTCTGCTCTTGCCTTTGCCATTTGTTGACGTGCATACAGTGTTGTTACGGTTAATTGATCTGCCATTGTAATCCTCCTTATAGCTCTATTTTTTTAGAAGTTGCTGCTAGCATTTTTGATCCGTCAAGCGGAACGGATCCATCGAGAATCCAGTAATGATCCTTGATCAGTAAGCTGCCGCCCTGTTCATTTTGAACATATACTGGCAGGCGGAATGTCATCCTCTTTTTGGTGTGATGAGGCAGTTTCTGCTTTGACCGCAACATCAGAGCTGCTCCTTGCTTCGTTTCATTCGCTGTCCCAGTCATGACATAATTCATGCGGTATGTTGTTTCCTTTTCTTGTTGAAACGGCATTCTCATCTTCAACGAATGTCGAAAGCGAGCAGGAACATCCGTTGTGTCTCTTGTCCCGCTGAGGTAGAACGCACCATTTAATACAAATTCACCGTTCAGTAAAATCGGGATATGATCGAAAAAACCCACTCTGCTTCGCAGTGTGAGCCGCTGGTGATGATGATTTTTTTCATAAACATCGGTATGATGAATGGCGGTGAAAGTATAAGCCAAGTGCGCCGGCTTTAATGTTTCAAGTATGTCTACAATATATCTAGTGTTTTGTAGGTCATCTAGGTTCACACGTAAAGCAAAATGATAGCGATTGGATGTCAGACGAATGATGGCACTTGGATTCTTGAGAAATCGATTTACAGATTTCTCTAATGAGAGATACGTGATCGGCGGAATGTTCGACATCATATTGAGTAAGCGTGCCCTGCGTAGTTCAATTGAATCATCTGATTCCCGTTGCACCTTAAACATTCTTTCCCACCTATTCAATCCCCACGTCGCTGTTAAAGGGAAGAACTGATCCGTTACGTCAAAAATGGATTCGTCCAATTGCTCGAACTCTGATGCCTCTGTCTTTATTAAATGATCCACTTCATAAATCTTCGTAAAATATGGCGGCAAGTAGTTTTTCATTTCATTCTGTTTGCTCAATAACCTTCACCTGCCTAAGACGCGGTATCTCAATGTCCTGTAATACTAAGTTTTTCGACTCCCCATTCAATAACACATTTGCATAATCTGACACACTTTCTGAATGGTACAGAATGTCATTTAAGGCGGACATTCGAATCGTACTTTTTTCAAATGCGATTGATTTTAACAGCGCTTTTGCCTTTTCTTCTATTTCTTTTTGCGCTCCTTCAAGTGTCCAGTCCATTTGAAGTTCGACTGCGACTTCTATGTCGATATCCAGCCACTTGGCGCTTTCTACGGTTGCTTTTGAACCAATAGGAGCTTGTCCTTCCCCTTCCCCTGGCACAGGATCAATATACTCCTGTACCCTGTTGACAAGAAGATCTGATGCAACATCTAAATTGCCGTCTGTGATGACAATTTTGACCGTTCCCTCTCCATTCCAAAGCGGGAACACTTTCGCTCTGCCAACACCGGTTACTTCCTCTGCCCATTTTTTGTAATGTGCTCTGTTGGCACTGACAGCCTCTCGCCTTGCACGTATGAGATATCGATCATATAAAGAAGCGTCATCTTCTTCCTCTTGCCCTGGAATCACCAATTCTTTCATGATAATCGATTCAAGTCCCGGGATCGTATCAAGTGATAGCAGCGGCTGACCTGTTAATTGACCATTGCCGTCTTTACCAGGTGTCTCGCATTCCAGCGTGCCATCCTTCGAATATTGAAAATATACGTCTTCAATAAAAAAACGTGAGCCTGCTGGGATGTTTACGTTCTCTGGTTGAATGGTTGCTGACCAAACTGCTTTGGTGGCCGGCTTTCTTTCAATCCCTACTTCAGCAGCTCGCCGATCTAAGAATTCTCCCTGTGCTGTATCAGCAAAGACAAGCTCAAATACTTGATCAAGCCAAATATAGGACTGAGCCAGTTCAGCGGCAGCAGGTGCTAAGGCATTCCAAATCACGCTGTTTTCTCTTTTATCCATGTCATCTGGCAGTCTGTCCAGCATTCTTTCCATCAATGCTTCATATGTTTGCTCCTCAAACATGGCCCTCCATCACCTCCTCTATTTCTAATGTGCCCTCATCTGTGACGATGGCTAGTTTGACATGAAACGTGTCATTTTGCTTCGTGACCTCTATCTCTTCAATATGATCAATCCGCTCATCAGCGATCAATGCCTCTTCTAGCAACCTTGGAATCTCCATTTCTTTGTATTCATCCGTTGCTTCTGTGTCCGTCAATAGCTCCTGGATTTCAGTGCCAATGTCGTGGCTGTAGATAGGATGTGCATACCGCTCAGTTCGCAATGTCATATAAATGAATTGCCGGATTGCCTCAATGCCTGAAATGGTTTCGTTTGTCAGCCGGCCATTTTCAAAATCTATGCGATACGTCGTCGAGGTTTCCACCTCTTCGTCTTCTTCCGTTTCCTCAATTTCTTCCTCTGGTGAAAGTGCCACGTCCATCACCTCCCTTACAATTTGTCGATGATGTAGAAGGACTGTCCCCCTGCCATTGCCAACACCATGATGCTGTCTCCCGCTTTTAGTTCATCTTCCTCACCCTTATTCAAGCGCTTCGGCCAAATAAGTAGTTCTTCTGGAATGACCAGCTTACTATTTTCGTTTAATCGGATATTGAGAGGAGAAACCGCCTTGACTTCTCCAATAACCAGATCAATTGGAGAGGCTGCGTCTACTGCATTGACAGCCAGCCGTTTAATTGCTTCACTTAATCTCACGCTTGATCACCCTTTGGCATGGTATTTTTCTCCACGACGTCAATTGTCATGGTATGTTTCATCCCCTTGAATTCATGTTTGTCTTGATCAATCCAGTAGGTTTTTTTCACATTGATTTCAGGGATTTTTAGATAGATTGGAAGACCGCTCTGCAGTTCAGGAATTCCTAGAGCTTGTATACTTTTCACTTCTTGTTTGACGCCTTTCTTTTCTGCTAACCGTACTTTGGCTCTTTTTTGAAGCTGCGGCTGGTTAATTTGACCTGTTACCGTCTCAACATGCTGTAAAATGCCGTATTTATTTTGACCTACTTTATCCTGTTCGATTACCAAAATATCTGATTTGCTGCCCTTTTTCTTATTCTTCCCGTGTTCATCTACAGACGTGCGCATCTTTACACGTGTTGCTGTCTCTTCAATGGAGGTGCTGTATTGATAATCGATAAGATTGACGCCTGATTCAATGACCCATACGTCCTCTGGATCCGGCCATGCTCTCAGTCCCATCTTGCCTTTAGCAGAATAAATTTGATAGTTTCTGCCGGTTTGCCGCTTCGTTTCTTTCAATGCTTTCAGAATAATGTCATACAAACTCGTATCATTTTTAAAGACCAGTGATTTCATGACATGTCCAGTATTTGCTACGGAGGTCATTGGAATTTGAAAGTCGGTCCCAATCCGTTTCAAGATTTGATCTGCTCTTTGATTTGAAAAAACATATACATCTTGGTTTTTCACTAAATATTGGAGCATATCGTATGCGGTAAAGGTCAGCTTCCCTTCAACGGGTGTCCGGGAAAAAACAATGCCTCTGAACAGCTCTTTTCCTTTCCATTTAAAAAGAACCGTGTCCCCTTCTGAGACACGGTAGTATGTTTGACTGCCTTGCTTTGTGATAATATTTGCCTGAATAGAGCGAGGGGCTTGATACCTTTGCCCCTGAAGTGTCAAACTCTCAGTGACAAGCTCATACATGGTGCCGCTTCTGATGGCAAAAAGCTCAATCAATGTCAGCCCCCCTATTGTGGTATTTTTAGTTTTTGTCCAGGAAAAATCCAATGTCCCGGCTGTTTAATATTGCGTTTACTTCGTTTAATCATTGCTGCTTTATTGGCATTCCAAATACGCCGCCATTTTGTACTGTCACCATAGAACCTTCCTGAAATGGCCCACAATGTATCGCCCTTTTTAACGGTGTACACTTTTGGTGGTGTTTTTGAGCTTCTTTTCTTTTTGGTTTGTTTCGTTTTTTTCTTTCGCTTGATTTTTCTAGGGGAAGCTGTTTTGTACTCCTTTAATTCGACCGTAAACTCACGATCACCAATGTCATAAGACCCTTCCTTATAGGTGAAGCTTTCAATGCTGCACGTCATGTTGATCTTTGTCCCTGTAACAATCAATCGCACGGACTTTTTCGAACGCATCATTCGTTCAATTTTCGCTATCGCATTCTCTGGTGATGGAATGTTTTTATATTCAGCAATAGGCGAATATTTCTTAGGAAATAATGATGTAAATGACATTTGTTTAGCAGATGGTACATCAATAAAGGTCAGTTCTCCAAATGAAGCAACCTTCACTGTTTCATTTTGTACGTTATTTGTGATCTCGAGTTCAGACGGAAGGACAGGGAATCGCAATTTGTCCTTCCCTTGGGAAATCCACAATTGATACACTGACTTACCCATCAATCACGACTCCCTTCGTTCCTGTATGAAGATCTACTTCCAGTTCGTCTACGAGCATTTGTCTCATTTTTTCGACAAACGATTGTTGATCTTGTCCATTATGGAAATGCTGATCCCCATTGAATTGAATGGTGATTTGTTTCGTACCCGATGATGTAGAACTGCTAACTGACTGAGCTGAGGTCACTTGCTGCATCTGTGATTCTGGTAAAGAAGCAGCTGGACTTGTTGGATCATATACTTGCATCCCAAGCGCCTTGGCTGCCTGTGTTAATAAATACCTGCCGCGAATGCCTCTTTCTTCTGGAATAATCCATTCGCGTTTGTTTCCTTCACCAACTCTAGCTACCTGCTCCTCGGTAATCAGTCCACCATTTGCATAGCCTTTATAAGGGCCCCCTCTTCTCATACTCCGTAATCCAGGCGTATTGAAGACTGTTCCATATCTGCCCTTAATGTAGTTAATGGCTGCAACGGCATTATGAATTGGGTTCCAAATGTCATTCATGCCTTTGCCTTTATTTGAGTTAAATGTTGGTCCAATGGTTTGCATTAACCCTTTAGAAGGCGTTCCCTTCTTGGCATTGGAATCCCATAAGTTGATTGCTCTCGGATTTCCATTTGATTCATGCTGCGCGATCGTCATGAGACCAGGGAGCCAGTTCATTGATGTGCCAGTTGCCATTAGAGCTGCCATGAGCCATTGCTGAACACTGAGACCAGAAGCCCCCATCCCGCTGAAGGCTCCAATTAATGAACCAGCTTGATTCTCAGCAAACTTTTTCACATCAACTGAGTCCAGCCCTTTGACGACACCAATTGATGCAAATTTTCCGAGGCTCATCATGACACGTGAAGGAGAATGAATGTCTAATTCTTCTCTAAAGGCTTGTTCCACTTTCTTGGCCATTTCTTTAGCTGCTTGCGTGACTTCGCTTCCTTTTGAGCGCATACCGCTATTGAAGGCTTCGATCATTCCTGAACCCCATCCTGGTGATTCTTGTTTGGCTTGCAGGAATGGTTGTTTGACGTGTTGGTCTACGTATTGGCTTGTGCCAATTGATGTGGCATTTTGACCTGTTGCAAAACCACTAACAGTTCCAGAACCCCAAGTTGGTGACACTGTCACCACTTGTTGGTATGGTGCTTTTACACGACTTTGCAAGAAGCTGTCTGTTCCTGTTGGTGTCATCTGCTGGCCATTCGCAAAAGCAGCAACTGTTTGCTCACCATACTTTCCTGAATCTGATGTCAATTGACCAAATGGCTGCTGAATATTTTTTTGTTTCCATTGATCAAGCGAAATCAACTTTTGATTTAGCCCTTGTTCAAAATCATGATTAAATTGCTCACCTATGCTGGAGGCTTGAATGTTCCCAGTCATCGAGACCGATCCGTCTATTGAACCGACAGAAGATGATGAAGCTACAGCAGTAGGAGCTGGAGAGCTCGACACCGGGTTTGCTGCTCCGCCACTTGGCACAACGGACATTCCAAGATGAGAAGCCGCCTGAGCAAGAAGCATTTTCCCGCGTCCTCTGTTATTTTGAGTTGGAATGACAAATTCATTACCAGCTTCACCGACCCATGATAAGGTTGGCTGGGTGATGTAGCCGCCTGTGGCATTATTATCAGGTTTTTTCTTTCCAACGATCCAATTTATTACAACATCTACAATACCGCCCGCTTGTTCAAAAATCTTTTTAACCCAGCCAAATGCTGCAGAAAAACCATCACTTATGGCACCAGCCACTTTTACGATCGGTGTCTGAATATTATCTTTAAACCATTTGGATAATCCATTCCATATATCTGTCACCACTTTATACGCTTCTTCAAACTTCTTCCCAATGCTATCTTTAATGGTTCCAACCGTTTCTACAAGCGGGTTCCATACATTGTTCATAAACCAAGAGGATACTGCTCCAAAAATTAATTGAATGGTTTTCCACGCATTTGATAATGCTGTCCAAATCCCTGTAGCAACTGTAACGACTGTGCTGCTGAGCGGTGTCCAAACGTTTTCGATAAACCAGCCTGCTACTGCACTGAATGTTTCTTGTATCCACGTCCAGGCATTGACTAGACTTGACCAGATCGTGGTTGCTACCGTAACGACTGTGTCGCTTAGCGGTGTCCACACATTCTCAATAAACCAGCCCGCAACTGCACTGAATGTTTCTTGTATCCACTTCCAGGCATTGACTAGACTTGACCAGATCGTGGTTGCTACCGTAACAACTGTATCGCTTAACGGTGTCCACACATTTTCGATAAACCAGCCCGCAACTGCACTGAATGTTTCTTGTATCCATGTCCAGGCATTGACTAGACTTGACCAGATTGTGGTTGCTACTGTGCCAACCGTGCTGCTTAATGGTGTCCACACATTTTGTATAAACCAGTCCGCAACTGTAGACCACACTTCAACAATTTGATCTTTGATTTCAATGGCTTTTTGACCAATCTTCTCAAATCCGCCGCCATCAAACCATTTTCCAATTGTTTCACCGATAGATTCTCCACCCATACTTCCAGCGATGCCGCCTACTAGGCCGCCGATGGCTGTACCTACCCCTGGAACTACACTGCCAATAGCAGCACCTGCTGCAGCACCTGCCATTCCGCCGGCGATTCCTCCTCCAGTCGCACCGATCTTTTCACCAGCATTCTCTTTTTTCATACCAATTAGATTTGTTGCACTAAGTACACTGCCTAGAATAGGTACTTTCTTTAATAATTTACCGCTCCCTTTACCGATATTTTTCAACGCATCCCCTAATTTACTTGGAGGTCTTCTATTCATTTCGGTTCTTGTTGTGGCATTTGGATTTCTAGGTTGTCTTGGTGATTGACCATTTCTATTTTTAGTTTTAGTAGATCCTCCCCTGCTTAAACCTCTTGCACAACAGGGACAACAACTATTGCGAAACAAACCTTTACCACCTCGCGGCTTAGATTTCTTATTGGGAGCTGAATTTGGTGGTGTGGATGTTGGTGCCGTTGTTGGCGCTGTTGTTGGTGCTGTTGTTGGTGCCGGAGTGCTACTTCCATTCGATTGATCACCTGCACCAAAGAGACGATCTAATACATTGGTCACCAATCCATCTAGTTTTTTTTCAGGATTAAATTTAATCTTCTCTTTTATTCTTCCGATCACATCTTGCTTGTACTCTTCCATTTTATTTTCAACCCAAGGAAGTGCCTTTTCGTCCCAAAATTTTCTAGGACTCAATTTCTCCTTCAACTTATCTGAGACGTCACCTGCATATTTTTCAATTTCCTTTAGCGCCTTGTTTCCCAAATTCCCCAGCCAGCTTTGTTTGTTTTCATTCTTTTTCATAGCGGCTGCTGCATTTGAATCCTTTTTTGTTTTCTTTTCTTTAACAATCGACTCTGCCTTATCTCGTTTTTTCAACTTACTCTTGGCATTGTCTTGAACAGATACTCTGATTTCGTGTTTAGACATCGTTAAGCTTTTTAGTGTCTTTTTTATTCGTTGAATAGCAGCGGTGGCTTGATCAATTATGTTTACTCTCATATAGTACGTTCTGTTCATGAGCTGAAGGATTGATTTTTTGATCGATGATACTTTACCTGACAATTGGTCATTTAGTTTAAACGTTAGCAGAAGTGGACTTGTTCCTGTTTTTTTCAAGCGATCGATGCTCGACCTAATGAAATCGAGTCCCTTTGCTTGAATGGAAATGACCATATGATTTGGTATCATGTTCAACTGATTTGTTAATGATTTTAGATCACGATAGATTCCCTGATCTAGCCTCATTAATAATACTGAAAACTTTCGAATCGATAAATTGAAGTTTCTTAGCTTCTTTTCATCCATTTCCATGCTAATTTTAATCGGTTTTCTAAATGGTTTGAGCTGCTTCTCAAACGTTTGAAACCGTTTTTGAATGCGTAAAAGCTTCTTCGACACTCGGTCTTCTAATTCAAATCGTGCAGTGAGTTTCGCCAGTTTATTTCCCTCCTTTCTTTGCTTCTTTTTCTAGCATGTCGAGTTTGTAGCTGATGAGTCCAAATAGGAACGCTTTGAATTGTCTTGGTGCTTCGTATAAATCAAGGAGTTCTGATGGGGAATAGTGAAGCTCGTGCATGGCGTAATATAAAAACACGGCTTCTTTATCCCCATCTTTTATTAGTTTTTTGCTGCATCTTCTAAATCTTCAATTTCGTCTTCAAATCCGTTGATTTCGATGGCTTTGTTTAACCAGTTTGCGTATTCACCGCCGACAGACAAAACACGTTTTGCTACTTCAACTGGATCTTGTGTGCTGTAGGCTTCTCTTAATTCCTTTGAACGGAAATCTGGGTAAATAGTAGATTCGATCGCAATCCGTGCATAGAAGCGCTGGCTGTCTAAGTCTTTCACGCGCCCTCTGCCTTTGACATTTTTGAACGTTGTGTTTTCTTTTTCCAGCTCATCAATGCGTTCAGTGGTAATTGCTTTGAAGACAAAAGGGATGACATTTCCTTTTTTATCAACAAAACGCTTGGAAATCGGTACTTTGACTTCTTCCGCTTCTACTGTTTGTCCTGGCATAAAAAATGAAAGATCAAATGTTTGTTTTTCGCTCATGTTTAAAAACTCCCTTTGATTTGTTTTTTGAATGCAAAAAAGCACATCCATTTTTTGAATGTGCTTTCCAATCTTTTCATGTATAATATAAATCGTACAATTGGACGGCTTGCTCAAGGGTGTCTGGCTCATCCCCGATAGGAAGGGGGTGATGCTCATGTCAACATTTCAAACGCTTATGTTAATGCTTGCATTCGGGTCATTTATCATTACCCTGTTGACGTATATAGACAAAAAATAGACTCCCCTTGAGCTGTGGAAGGTTAAAGGGAAGTCTACCTAAAGAACCTATTCGATAAGCCAGCCCCTTGAAGGGCCTTATTGTACATTGCCAGGATGTTGACGCATCCTGGCTTCTTTTTATTCTATGCAAATTTCTTTGCATGTAAACATAATTTTGTGTTCTCGGAATGCTTTGGGAATGCTTTGCGCATTCTCTTTGCATTATAGCATACCCGTGACTAAATGAAAAATCACGTATTGTTTCGTCATTCTTCGTGCTTTTTGTGAGAAATTAGAATGTATCTTTCAATTTCTGAGGCAGATCAAAGTCCTCGAATGTGAAAGGAACTTCCTCTTCAAGCGCCTCTGAATCGACATCCAGTCCAGCAATTTTTGCTGAATCAAAGTTGACATCAAATAATGTTACACGCTCTGTGCCTCGGCCTGATGATTTATCATCAAGCACAGCTTGAAGAGTGAAATAAGGATCTTCCCCTTTTTTCACATAGTTAAGCATGAGTTGTACGAAACGTGACGTGACTTTATAGAACGTTGCCGTTCCTGTTCCGTTTGCTCCTGTTGTTTTATGACCAGTCATTCGGCGGCCCATGACGTTGACTTCGGATTTGTTTTTCTCTACGTTTGCTTCGAAGGTTTTGATAAATGCAAGCTCCTCACCTTCTAAGAAAAGACGACCTTCTTTACCTGAAATAGTATTTTGCGCTTTAAAAGCCATCTTACTTCACCTCCACATTGAAATAGAATTTTTCTGCTGCATCTACTGGTTGAACAGCTAAATCGATGATAAATCCATCACGATCTTCATTGAGACCAATCACGATATCTGTTTCTGAGTTAAAGCCTGTAATGCCACTTCCATCTTGTAGTTGTGTGAGATACTGTGTAATCAGTGTTTTCACAAGCTGAATACCATCATCTGATGCTGGAATGTCATTGCCATTGGCTTTGCGTAATTTAATCAAATTTTTCAATTCAAACGTTAAATCATTGTTGATCGCATCAAGCACACGAATGATTTTGTTTTTCGCCATTTGCTGGTTCTTTTCAGTCGTGAAGCTTGTTAAGGAGTTAATATCTTTTTCTACGCTCACAGTACGGTCTCGCGCATCAAAGGTGAAAAGAAACTCCCCTTGTGATAATCGGTATTCTACTTGATCATTATCAATGCGTTCTAATGTATCTACTGCTCCATCGTATTCAACAAAGGTAAGTGACTGATTGAAGTTCGCTCCTGCACTTGCACCTGCGACCCATGCTGTTGTTAGAGCAGGCGTCAATTCTGTCCCATCTTCTAAAACAACACCACTTGTGACATTGATGATTCCCTCTTGGTCAGCTGCATAATTGGCGACAACCCCTTGCACCTTACGTCCTTGCTTATCGCGTAAACGCTCAATAAATGAGGCAAAGGTTGCTTTTAATTGCTCACTATTATCGACTGGAAGAGCAATGACATCAAAGTATTCTGTTTCTGCTGCTTCTAGGAAAACTGTGTAATCTGCGACACTTGCCACACCATTTTTACCGCCGCTTAGTGCCTCGCCAGCTGTAATGACTGCTTCACCTTCGCCAGAAAATTGAACATATTTGTTTTTGACAAGATCTTTGACATCCGTGACAACCTGCTTATCGACCATATCTGTTCCAAGATAGGTGATGACGTCACGTTTTGTGCTATCCAGTACATTTTCTGCGACTTGTATGGTAATCTCATTTCCTTTTATGCCGCCATAATTTGCTGTAACCACAAAATTTTCTGCGATTTCGGCTTTGGCCGTCTCTCCTTCATTTAAGCGATAAAGTAAGACCGTTTGCGCTTTTTTCTTCGCTTCACGGAAAAGAAGGAGTGACTTATCATCAATGTTGAGCCCGACTTTCTTATTTAAGTCTTCCATATTGGAAACCGAAATAAAGGTTTTTGGTTCTCCCCAGCTCATCACAAGAGGAAGTGCCACTGTACCTCGATCTCCTAAAGTAATTCTCTGCTCTGCTGTTGTTTTAAAATTAAAGTAAATGCCAGGACGCTTTTTCTCTGTACCTGGTGTAAAAGTGCCTCCGTTCATCCTTTAAACCTCCTTGGACAAAAAAGCATCAATATGCTTCTTTGCTTCTGTTTTTGTAATTGGTTGATGCTTGATATAAAAAAGAGCACCTTCAAGAATTTCTGGTTTTACCCCAAAAAGATCCTTACTGTGCTCTTTTAAGGCTTCAAATGAAAAGCCAAATTCTTTTTCTTCGCCAGCTGTTTGATCGAGCTGTACTTTTTTAGTCTTGCTCACGTTTGATCACCCCATCTGAAAAGTTGATATCTTCTAGGCTTGGCTGTTTGTCTCGGTTGTACCAATAGCAGCTATCCCACGTCAGGACAATCGCTGCTACACCTTGATCTATGATTCTTGTTTCCACTCTTTTTATGCGGACATAATCATCAAGCACCTCTCCCTGTTCACTGATCATCTGAATGATTTGACGATCAGCAAGCAATGCATCGGCGACAGTTTCTGCTGCATCATGTGCTTTCTCAGTATCAATATGAAACACTTTCACTTGTAGCGAATAAGATTTCATAAAGGTAGACACTGTATCTGGACCACTGATGACTGTCACTGGCGGCACATAAACGGATGGAACTTGAAAGCGCTCTGGCAAAAGACGATCATACATTGTCACAGGAAAGTGTGTGTATATATAATGCATGATTGCCCCGACTTCTTGATTCATTCCATCACCTCCCAAAATGTCGATCGATCCAGCTTTGAAGCTTTCGATCAAGCGAATGTTCAAACATTTGTTCATAGAGCATGACAGCATGATCCCAGTAACCATTTCCAACAATCCATTGAGATGCCAGCATCATCCCTGTACTTGCATTCGGATCATATTCAAAGCGGCCGCCAGTCCACCTGCCAGGCACCCATCTTCGCTCTCCACTTGAAGAAACGGCATGTCCATCATTGACGTAAGAGGCATATTCAAGCTGCGTTCCAACTTCAAGCGTGAGACCGCCTCGTGTGATAAGAAAATAATTCTCCTTGTCACCTTTTTGAAAGGAGCTTAGAAGCCGGCCTGTATCTACAGCTTTTTCCTTGATTAATTCATCCTGAATCATGTCTAAAAGCTGTAAGCCCAACTCCTGTAACCAATCTTGATACTCCGCCTTTAAGCCACCACTCGCCTTCTTGAGCTGGGAAAGCAGCCGGTCAAATCCATCAATTTTCATAGATTTTCCTTTCTGACAGCCATCACTTCAATGTGATGATTTTTCACTATTTTAGGGTGCTGTAACTTAAGCGAGACCCCGTTCCATACCATTTTGTCATGCAGGCGAATATCACTTGCTAAAGGAAAATGGACAAGATAGGACTGATAAATCACTGTATTCGGTTCTTCTTGCATGAGTGACTGGTTTTTTTCGATAACATAGCAAGCCAGACCTCTCAAGCTTGGAGTATCAGGATAAGAGAGTGTCATTTGCCAATCCTCTGCTGGAATACCAAATTTCCCGCAGACAGCCTCCTCGTTTTCCAGGTGAAAAAGATCACAGCGATCCGTTAATAGAGAATGATAGCTCATAATGATCTCACCTTTAAATTGGCACTGCCGCCAGTTAGCGATGGTTCAATGTAATCAACTAGCAGGGCATACACATGTGGTCTGCCTTTTAGATGATTTGCTGCCTTCGCATATGAATAATCGCCCATTTTTTCTGATGTAAATCCTTTCATCATGGATTCATCATCATTCAGCATGGCGAAATACTGGGCCATTTTTAATATGGCGATTCTTGCTTTTTCGGGGAGGGGCTGATATTTTTCGTTCGTAAAATCGTGACCTACAATCTGAAATACCGCAGCTTCTGCTTCGATAATATCTGCTGTCAGTCTTTCTACAGATCGATTTTTCACACGATCAAATACAGAATAGGCTTGTACTTCCTCAGCAGAAATAATCATGGTCTGCCGTCTCCTACTCTTTCACTTTCATCACTTTTGCTACAGCATCCTCTTCCTCAAATTTGCTGTCGAGCTTCGCTGTTAGGACAATAATAAACTTACGGCTGCGAATATCTTTTTCTACTTCAATGCGAATATTGCGTGAAAAACCTATAATAATATTTTTAGGATGTGTCAGTAAAATATCTGATACGTCTGTTCCCGCTTCGTCATATGGCTGCATATTGGCAAGCCCTTTGACCGGGACTCCAAATGCGGAAGAAAGTCCGCCTTGAATTGCCGCATCTCCGAGGCCTGTTTGACGGTTTGCTACTTGATCCTTCCACTCGACCTCTAGACTTGGAGATGTGTAGAAACGGAAATCCTGAGGAACACGTAAATATTTTGATGGCATCGCTTTATAGGCTTGCTTGAACATCTGGCGGCTAATTTCCGCTCCATTTGCATCAAAAACATGAGATACCGCCTGTTTTCTTACGCCATCTATTTGAGCTAAAAACGGATCTGATGATGTCGTATCACCGTTGACGATCAGCTCTTCAATATCGACTGCCGCTCGTTCCGCCAGCATTTGCATAATGGTCTGCTGAATTCCGTCTTTTTCAATATTGTTTTCAATGCTGTCGTAGGTCATATGGATCTCTGCAATGACCTCTTTCGCATTTAGCTGGACAGTGCTTGTCGCAGGGACAACGCGGTCTTTTGCATCAAGCGCTTGTCCTTCTTCTGCTGGGCGCAAAATACGCTGGCCAAAGCCGATTTTTTCGATTTTTTGTGAATCACTTTCCATCGGAATGATGCGTGCATCATTTAAAACGGTTGGTGTGTTTTGCATCATTCTAATGAATGTATTAGATTGGGTTGCGTTCATGAGACCGCCGGTTTTTAGACTGGCAAGTGTCATTTCAGCCTTGCGAATCAACTCTTGATTTCTCACACTTTTTCCTCCTTATTTAGGCTTATAGTAAGCCATCCCAAATGGGCTTTGTACTGTCATTTTGTGTATCGTGGATTGTTTGTTTTGAAATGCCCCGCGCTTTTTCAAGCATGTGAATCCGCTCTGAAATAGGCAAAAGTTGCTGCTCCAGCACTTGCTGAATCCCTAATTTTTCTCTGCTGGCTGATTTCTCTAATAAAGAGAGCTGATCACGAATCGGCGCAACCACTTGCTCCAACACTTTTTGGACAGGCTCTTCCCCTAGTAGATCTGTTTCCTGTTTTTCCGCTTGCTGTAGAACATTTTCAATGGCCATTTTTGCTTTTTCGAGCTCGCGTACTTGATCCATCGTCAGTACGGCATCTTGTTTTAGAACGGATGCTGGTCTTTCGCCAATCGTTTGAAGGACATTATTTGTCTTCAAAACGTCCTGCATAATTGGAATCAATTGTTCAAGCGCAGCTCTTACGCTAGACTCATCACCATCACTCGACTGTAATGTTTCCAGGAGATGGTCTAAAACACTCCAAAATTGTTGTGACATGTTTGCACCTTCCTCTTTCAAAAAGAAATTTTTCAGCAAAGAAAAAAGCCCTCTCTCATTCGTCTCTTGAGGTGAGAGCTGATCGTGTTCTTCTATTTCAACGATGTCCGCCGTCCCAGCCATTGAGTAGCCAGTAATGTGGCCTTGCTGAATTTGATCCCAAATATCTTGTGAAGCCTTTGTCACAAGTACCCAAGATCCTTTTTGAATCAGTTCCCCTCCTACTTCAAAATCCGCTGGGGCAATGTATGATTCAACGACTTCGCCAACACCATCTTGAAAATTATGCTGCTTGTCAATGTGACGGGCATCCTTCATAAAGCCATGTGCCGCCCTTTCAATTTCCTTGGCGGACATAAAATCTTGGTGTGCATCGGGTGTATTCGGTTCATACACGACACCATACACAAGACGATGAGCATCTTCTGCCTTTGTCAGGACATTAACTTCCTTTTGAAAGTCAAGCTGCCGTTTTGCCTTTATCAAAAAGAATTTCTTTTGGTTTGCTGCCCTGTCCACATAGGAAACATGCGTAATTTTTGCGTTTTTTAATTCTCTTGGCATATGTTCACCCCCTTTCAAAAAAGCTCAAGAACTTCTGTTTATTCCTCCAGCTGTTTCAGCTCAGTTTGAGACGGTTCATCAGCTGCTTTCATTCGGCTTTCTAAAGGTCGATGATAGAGTTCCTCCGGCCATTCCTCTAACGTTTTTCCAAGAATGCGTCCCGCCAGATCTCGTAAATCGTTTGGAGACACTGCCCCAGCCTGAATAAAAGGCGTAAGGACCTTCGCAATCTCTAATGGATCTCTAAAGTCAGGACCATTTAATAGCAAGCGGACATGCCATATATCAAGATCCGGCAGGAAAAGGGTATTCAGTTTCCCTGTAATGAGATGCCGCTCGG
Organism: Bacillus sp. FJAT-53060; assembly: GCF_037104745.1. NCBI lineage: Bacteria > Bacillati > Bacillota > Bacilli > Caryophanales > Bacillaceae > Bacillus > Bacillus sp. FJAT-53060. The sequence continues at coordinate 51,469 of NZ_JBAWSW010000009.1, read as the reverse complement.
GCTGAAATACCTGCTCCTCTGTTATTTTACGCGCAGTATCTGCCGTGGCTTTGTTATAATCTTGAGACTCACCTGTGTAAATAGGCGGCAGGCGAAAAGCGGAACGGATTTTGTTTCTAGTCTTTTCATCGTATTCTAAAAAGAGCGCATCCTCTTGCAAGATCTCCGCTAAGGATTTAAAGTTCACTTTAACATTTGATACATCTTCTTCGCCTGTTAATCCTTTTTCAGTTGGGAGACCTTCTACTTCAAGCAATAAAAACTTATGCGCATGATCAGTGCCTTCAATATCGTCCATATAATCCTGAAGCTGCTGATAAGAAGCCTCTGACAGCATTCCATTTTCGACAACGATGGCACCAGGTACATGCCTTCCCTGCTTAAAATAAAGATAGTTCAGCTCTTCTGCCTTACGTGCTCCGTACATATTAACGATATTGCCAATCCATCGGGGAATCCCATACGTTCCACTGCCGATTTTAAAATGAATCACTTCTGTTGCTCTCAGCGGCTCTGGCGTGGTGTCATCATATTTGCCTGTTTCACAATTTAAAATGCGCGGATCACCATACTCCTTGAAAAAGACTTTCTTTTCATTCATGATCTGCACATATTGACGGAATCGTTTCTTTCGATTCATCGTCTTCAATTCGCCATTTTCTGTGTGTTTGAAATCGATGTCGACTGGCTCACTAAGCTTGCAAATCCGAATATGGAGCGCATCCAAATACTCAATGCCTGCCGGCTTTCCTTGCCCATCCCGCAGCACCTCTAAAAAGCCATTCCCCGTTTTCTCTCGGTCTTCGAGTACATAGCCAAGAATCACGTCGGCAGACTCGTCATAGTTCATGTATTTCGTAAACTCTTCAAGTCTTGTCCATTCCTTCTCTGCGATCTTCTTTTTTCCCGGTTTCACACCTTCTGCATTAAAGTCAAAGGCGTATTCTACTCCAAAACCAAAGCCTAAAATGTTTGTTTTATAGGCATCAATGCATTGCTGAAGAATGGTCGAATATTCTGCCATGCTTTTTAATTCATTGATATGATAGGGCGGGGGAACAATGTTATCTTTTTCGTAGGAAAATTCATCTTCATACATTTGTTTTGTGTGATCAGACATGTTTGCCTTCATAATCGTTGCTTTCAATTGTTTCATTGTATGGACCTCCTCTCTCTGTTTGGACGGACACGGTTCGAAGCGGTATATTTCAAATCCGTCACCTCATAATCATCCAGCGCATACCAAATGGCTGATAATGTGTGCGGGTCGATTTGAAATTCATCTTCCTCTAAGCGGCCGTCCTTATCTGCCTTATAGGTCAGTGATTGAAGTTCATAGATGGTATAAGGGCAAGCATCGGAACAAATGATTTTCTTAAACCGTTTGATTTTCTTTGTATATTGCAGGCGTGAGCCCTGAAACTTATGCGCTGCCACCATTTGAAATCCGCGCTGCCGAAAATAGTGAATGGTTTTAGGCTCTGCTGCGTCTGCCTTAATGAGTTCCTTTGATTCTACAAACTCTTTTAGGTCAACGGCTGTTTCATTATCTGTTTTTCCGCGGTCGTAATATTCCCAATAAATATATAAGTACTTTTTTTCATGATCGACGGCTAATCGAATTAACGCATTATAGGATTCAACAAATCCAAAATCCATGCCCGCTCGTTTCAGCGGTCTGTCAATCTGCTGAATCGCTTCTAATACGTCAGCATGATCTCTCACATAAAATTGAGGAAAAACCTTTGTGCCATTGATTCCGAAATATCCCTTCCTCGCAATTCGATAAAGGTCTGGGTCGTATTCTTTCAGCTCATCCAGCTGCTTCACATAGCTTTTAGGAAGAAATAAGTTATCTTCTGCTGTTGAGTGGTGATAGTACGTATCCTTGATGACAATGGTTCGCTTTTTGTATAAGGTCTCGTCATCAAGAACAAATCGCTTCAGCTGCTCATCTCGAAAGAAATGTCTGTACGTCCAATTATCCTGACCAACAGGGTTGGTCGATAACATCATATAAAGAGATAATGTCGGGTGCCTCAGCCTTCCAAGCAGTTCTTTAAAACCTTCATAAGAAACCTCAGAACACTCCTCAATCCAAATGATCGAAATATTGTTGATCGACTTCAGCTTCTCAGGCTTGTCCAGCCCTTTAAATAAGATGCTGCTGCCGTTTCGAAAGGTGAGTGCAAGCGGCGAACTGCGGCATTTCACAACATGATCGATGCCAAGGTCGCTGACGATTTCTTGCAATAGAGAAAATGTCGACTCTCGGTGCGTATCATACACCTCTCGAATGACAAGTGCTGTCCGCTTTTCCTCCAGCAGCTTTAAGATCAGTTTCAGCGCAATATGATAGCTTTTGGAGGAGCCATAGCCGCCTACTAAAAATTGAAACTTTTGATCCCAATCGAATAGAAAGTGTTCAAAGTGAGGGTTGACTTCTTTTTCAATCAACGGCGTCATGAGTTGTCCTCTTTTCGCTTAATCATGATGTGAAGGTCTTCCTCTTTTTCCTCACGCACTGCTTTTTTTGTTTTTTCGATCGTCAGTTCAATTTGCTTCAGCCTTAATCTTCGTTCGTCTTTCGCATGAGCGAGCTCTTCAAACTGTTTAATAAGACGTCTGAGCTCTCCCATTGCACGAGATTGGGCATTTAAAAAAGTGGCATGCCGGTCCCATGAAAATTGAAACGAAAATTCTTCTGACGTGATTTCTGGTTCTGGATGAATACCTTCTATTGTTTCTTCCTCTAATGAAGAAGGTATGTACGTCGCCTTTTTCAGCTCTTTGATCATGTCATCTCGATCTGCTACATGCATGATTCGCTGCGCCCGAATAATGGCTGCGTATTGAATTTGAATTTGATCCCAGATTAAATCAAGTGATGTGCGCCCGCCCATTTTCTCCATGATTTCAATCGTTTCATCCGAAAGAAATTGATTGAAAATCGAGTGCGCCTGCTTTGACGATTTTTTTTGTCTTTGCCAACCGTATCGCCTTTTCCATGATTTGACGGTATGGATCGAGACGTTGTAATGATCAGCTAGTTGCTGGTACGTCATCCCTTTCATATAATCCTGCTTTGCTTGCATCCGTTTATCTTTCATTTACATTCACCTGCCGCCTCCTTTTAGTTCGAATGATTCCCTAAAAAGGAATCCATTTGTGTAGGGCTACGGTCTTTCTATCTATAGGTGGCAAATGTAAGACAAGCTCTGAATGATTCATTTTCTAAAGAAAAAACGCCTATTCAGCAGCTTTGAATAGGCGTTCTTGTACTTTTTTGGACATTTTGGTCCGAGCTCTTTCCATATGTTTTTGGACAGTTCCTTTCTTTACATCTAGCATAATCGCAATCTCGCTAAATGAAAGTCCCTGCGTTGTGTGCATAAAGAATACATCCTTCTCTCGATCTGTTAAAACGGACAAAGCCTCGTCAACTCGTCTTTTGTCCCGCTCACTTACCTCTCTTTCTTTCTCTTGAATAAGGGTGTATTCATGTGATAAGGCCTCTAATACTTCTGGATTTGCAAGGATGGTACGCTGATAAACAGAACGTCTGTCTAATCCCCTGCGTGCGCCTGGCTCTCTGCCGATTTGAAGCCAGTCCACAACGTATTCTAAATCGCTTACCATACTGGCGATCATTTTTTTATCATGCTTATCTTGATCTGACAGCTGCTTGTCTTCTTTTTCTCTATATGGTTCATATCGTTTTCTAGCGTCCTTTAATGCTCGTTTGTATTCGATGAGTAAGTCTTGCATGTGTGCGCTCTCCCTTTTTTAGAAAATAAAAAACGGACACCAATCAGCCCCTTTAAGTAGGGTCTTGATCAGTGTCCGCAGGCTTTCCGTCTTGGACTTATTATGTTGTGATTTAGTCATCAGGCTAGCTGATTTTAAAACCAATCTCGTGATCCACTCTTGCAAAATGCCCCTTTGCTGTTTGAATAATGGTTTTTCCATGCTCAGGTACATCCATCATATAGGCCGTTCCTACATTTCCATCTAACACAATGATTTGAATCTTTCCTTTTTCCATTTCACCGACAAATGTCTGGTTTTTTTGAATCATTAGTTGTTTTGGCTCGTTCATATGCTTGTCTCCTTTTTTGGTGATGACCTCATGCTGTCACCGACAGTATTTAAAATGACTTCCACTCTTGGGCGCATGCTATAAAACTGAGAAACTCTTAAATCCACAATCTGTAGAGGTGCTTCATCGGTAATGGTGCAAAGTGCTTCTAGAATGTGTTGTAACTTGACTGGAGGATGCTTATGTTGCGATCTCCCGTCATCCTTCGCCCACTGCCTGATGTCTTGTTCGTTTTTACTCGCTTTGAGCAAACATTTCATGAATGTAATGACCTTCTTCAATCGGTTCATGTGGTTCTGATCTCCTTCTTCTTTTTTCATCAGCGGCTTGCGCTACCATGAGGGTCATATATGTGTTCTTCTCTTTTGCTGTCGGGAAAACAAATATCGGTTCCCTTTGATAAAAGTTAATCCAGCCTCCAGCTTGTACTAAGCAAAGCTGCGCTTCTTTTCCGCAATCAAACTTCAACTGATGTCTCATCATCAGATCCCTCCTCACTGTCGCCGTCTTCTACTTGATAACCATATCGCTTGATCTCATAAGGCCAGTAACTTTTTGGATATCCAAAATCATTGATTTGTGTCACCATCGGATGTTCAATATTCATTCTGTTTGTCTCCCCTTTTTTAAGAGCGGTCTTCTTTTAAAGAATTACTCTTTTTGTGTAACTTTTGGCCAAAAAAACTCTTGAACACTGATATTTAACAAATCTGCAATCTACTTTGTTATGTCTAGCTGGGCTTCGTTCGGCCCATTTCTTCATAGTCACTCGTGTACTTATATGCAAGTTTTTTCACCATATAAGTTTTTGTTTTTCCTTGTAAGATTCATTCTTCTGGTGAATTTTCAAGTTTCATCTTCCCTATTACTCGATATGTGTAAGTTATGTTCATTATAATAATATACACGAAACGAGTAAGTCAATCATATTTTTATTCTTTTTGTGTATTTATTTATCTTTTCCGTGTAATTCATGATAAAATTTACACATAATATGAAAAAAGGTGTTTCCAATGGATAATTTGACTGGAAAGATTTTAACTGAATTAAGAGAGAAGCATGGATGGAGTAAGTCAACCGTTGCTAAAAAACTTGGGTTAAAGGCGATGTCTACCTATGCGAACTGGGAATATGGATTGAGAAAGCCCGATGGTGAAATGATTGTAAAAATCGCAGAGTTATACGGGGTCTCAACAGATTACCTCCTCACAGGTAAAAACAAAGGCGTCACTGATGACGATCTTGCAGACGATCCTGATTTGCAAATTGCGTTTAAAGCTGCCTCCGACTTTTCCGAAGAAGCCCGAAGACAAACCATCGATTTTATTAACTACATTAGAGAGAAAGAGAAACAAAAAGGCCGTCAGTTAAAACAGCCAGACAGCGAATAAGGAAAACTGGCTAAGTGCCTGCTCTTTCATGATCTTTTTCAAAAGCATCACATTGCTGGGTATAAGCCCAGCTTTTTTATGCCTCTTTTCCCCCTAAAATGAGAATGACATATAAACAAAAAATCATGTGTTTTTTGATCTCCTTGCATCTCTTTCGTTAATATATGACAATTTTAACCATAAATACTTTTTTTCACTTATTCTTATTGACATATAATTCTATTATTATTAATATATGTATATACCAAAAAAAGGAGTGTTCACAATGAAAAATTTAATGAAAGCCTGTACATTGTCTTTAGCTGCTTTAGGTGCTCTTACATTCTTCCAATCTGAAGGTGCTCATGCAGCTGCACAGCCTAAAGAATCAGTTATCGCAAAAGCTCCTATTATGAACAAAGTGATCACTGTGAACCGTACGCTTTCTGTAGGTTCTTCAATCGCTGTCTCTCTTCCAGCAAATCAAATTTCTGTATCTGGGGCAACGTATGCCATTCAATTAGATCAAACTGCTCCAAACTTCACTTGGATTCGTGCCGTACAACGCGGTTCTGTGACTGTTTCTTACTATAATTCGCAGGGTGAGCTTGTCATAAATTATATTACTGTTCGTTAATATCCATCTTTACATATCAAAAGGCGATGAACATGAAGTCATCGCCTTTTGGTGTTTTTGCTAATGAATTGATTACCATGCAAGAGGTTTAGACATTCTTGAAGCAGACGACGGGGAATTGTTACTATCCTGCACGCACCTATTAAGTAAGATTTCATTTTTTTCAAAAAAAAGTAAAGTTAAATATGATCTTTAATGTCAAAAGGGGGTATTGTCCGGTTGAGAGATATACAATGCTGACCAAAAACCATTGTTAAAATGGCGTTTGCGCTCAGAGCACTTGATGCAGATTCGATCCCAGTCTACTTTCTTCATGCAATCGAAGGAAACCTCTTGAACATCAAGAACGAACACACCCGATAAAAGCGTTAAAGGTGTTGGCACTGAGCGATTCATTAATCTAACAAAAGAAATTCGGGTATCTGGGGAAGAGAGTTTAATTTACGGACGCTGCAGCCGCTAGCCCTTTATGCGGCAAACTCTATTTTTGTAGTCGATTATTTTACAACAAAATGTCAACAAGTCCAAGCCGATCATCACCTCATTGAAGATGTAGGTTTTGAAATAGAGGAATGTGCACTATAGCAAAAAGTCTGCCGATGGCTCGGCAGACTTTTGACATGAGATTAGAATCTTTTACTGAATTTGACAGTACCGCTACCTTCTTCACGGTCAAATCTTCCAATAAATATCCAGTTAATATAGCCGACGTCACCATTGTTGACAAACGTGCCATCTTCAATATCAAAGTAATACCATCATAGACGACATTGTTCAGTCCACTAAAGTCATGGTATTGACTTAAGTTTTGTACAACAACATGATGGTTTTGACCTGCTTCAGAATAGAGGGACAGAACCATTGAAGTAGCGATCACAGTACTGACGAAAAATTCACTTTTTCCCTCATTACTTCTAACTCCTCCTTAAATCTACTACCCTTTCTTTTGTCTCTTAAACACTAATTTATGAAAAAACTTTATTTCCTACAAATTAAGAGGGGTTTTACTGTTTAAAAAAGGCATAACAACAAAAAAACTCTCTTTCAAAAGAGTATTTTACATAAACAGGATAAATAAAATCAGACCTAGGATGATTCGGTATATCGCAAAAGGCACAAGTTTGATTTTATTGATCAGTTTTAGGAAGAATCGAACAACAAAGAGAGCCACAATAAACGCACTCACAAAGCCGACGATAAAGAATGGAAGCATATCTGTCGTTAAGTATTGGGCATTTTTTACAAGTGTTAAGGAACTTGCCCCTGCCATTATCGGCATGGCCATGATAAACGTAAAGTCAGCCGCAGCTCGGTGATTAAGACCTAGAATAACACCACCTGCAATAGTAGAACCTGAGCGGGAGAAGCCAGGCCATAATGCCAAACATTGAAACAGCCCGATATAAAGTGCCTGTCTGTACGTCATGTTATCCACAGAGCTTGTTTCTGATTTATGTTTATTGATCCAGTCAGCGACAAGCATCAGCACTGCCCCTAAAATCAATCCGACAGCAACCGTTTTGACATCAAACAAATATTTATCAATATAATCTTCAAATAAGAATCCTAAAATGACGGCTGGGACGAGTCCAACAGCAATTTGAGCAATGGTCAGCTTATGTCCGCTGCGCTTTTGTTCTTCTGTGATATTTTTCTTTAAGCCTAACAAGTTCAAAATACGATCTTTAAACACGATCATTACCGCTAGAATAGAGCCTAATTGGATCACGACTTTAAATGTATTTGCCGCTTCTGGCGTAATAATTTCCTTCGATTTTAACCAAAGATCATCAACAATGATCATGTGTCCTGTAGACGAGACAGGTGCATACTCTGTTAACCCTTCGACAATTCCTAAAATCAGTGCCACGAATAAATCCCATAGATTCATGATATTCTTTCCTTTCAATTCTGATCTTTTGAACATGTCAAACATCTATGTCCACATAAAGACAAGCTTCCTTTTTCGAAAGCTCGTCTTTATGATACTATATTTTTTTAAAAAAAGATTATGACATCAAACCTTCTCTTCTTTATACAAATTGGATCGCATTTTGAACCAATCAAACAAGTGGGTCGTGATGACTTTCAAAACGGCATACGTCGGAATAGCGACAATGACACCAACCAAGCTGAACAATTTAGCCGCTGTTAAAAGAACAAAAATGATGGTAATCGGGTGAATTTGAAGATTTTTCCCCATGACTTGCGGCGAAATAAATTTCCCCTCAATCAACTGAACAACTGTCCAAACAATAATCAGTTTCAACAGCATCACTGGTGACGTGACAAGCGCAATCACAATTGCTGGTGTAATGGCAATTGTTGGACCAAGGTAAGGCACTACACTTGTACATGCCGCAATAATGGCTAGCAGCAAGGCATAGTCTAACCCGATAATCATATATCCAATTAAAAGAAGAAAACCGATACAGAAGCTGACTATAATCTGTCCACGAATATATGAGCTCAGGCGATGGTTCATTTCGTGAAGCACGATATGTGTATGATCTCTTAGCTTATAAGGAATAAATTTCAAAAAATAGTCTGGCAATTTTTTGCCGTCTTTTAATAGATAAAACAGAATAAAAGGAACTGTGATGATCGAGATGATAATTTCTGTCAGTGCACCTAGGAAAGTCCCTACACCGGTAAAGGTGCTTTCCAAAATCTTCGTCGCTTGACTTGATGCTTTACTGACCAATTCCGATACGTTAAAGTTCATCGTATTCTGCACTTGATTAATAAAGTTGCTCCCTGTTAATTGTCTAATCTGATCTTCTACCGTATCGACATATTTCGGAAAGTTATGAAACAGGCTCATGGTTTGTGCCTGTAAAAAAGGAATAATGGCCACAATGGTTATTGTAATAATCCCAATAATGACAATATATAAAAGCAAAATCGAATAGATCCGCTTAACTCTAAATCTCTCTAACAAGTTGACAATCGGATTTAATAAATAATACACAACCCCCGTTAAAATAATCGGTAAGGCAATGGTTTTGATGAGTACAATGAGCGGTGTGAAGATAAAAGATGCTTTCGTGAAAACAAGGATGTTCAACCCTATTAATAGCAGGATGAGTAAAAAGAGAACAAACTTGTTATCAAGAAAAAATTTTCTAAATTGACTGCTCCACATTTGCATAGAATTCATATCGTTCCTCCAAACACGGGCTATTATATTAATAAATTGTACACTACTTGATCATGATATGGTGATCATTGTTTTAGCTTTTTTTCCAAACCATATCATCAGAATCGGCTGTACAATCAGCCTTATCCATAGCACTGCTTGTTCTGTGCTCTCTTGACCTGAAAATGGAATCCCTTCTCTCCCTTCTTTCTGAGTATTACCCGAATGAAGGAAGAAACTACCCGCTTTTCGTACATTTAAATACTTTATGTAAGACGCATCAGCCTAGATAAAGGTTTCATCCGCTTTTCAATAAAAACAATATTCCTTCATCCAAACGCTTTCAAAGCATGTATAATCAGAGAAAGCAGAAGAAGGGATTGACATGATTCGATTTGCTGTCATCGGAACGAACTGGATTACAGATCGATTCTTACAGGCCGGAGAGGGAATTTCAGATTTTACTTGTACAGCCTTCTATTCTCGATCCACTGAAAAGGGACAGGCATTTGTCGAAAAATACGGAATTGAAACGGTCTTACAAACTTACATTAAATAGAATATAGTGACGCGTTTGATTCAGTATATACCATAGTTCTAAATCTTCAAATCATCACTGACAAACGCAATGACCTTTTTATCTGATAATCGCATAACATCTCTCCTTTTCTTCCGATTACCTCTATTGTACGAGATCATCTCTTAAAAAGAAAAGCGGTTCCCCTTGAGGAGAACCACTTTCACAATTATTGATTGATCTTGAATTTTTTAATTAAATCACGCAGCTCTTCAGCCATTTGGGAAAGAGTCGTAGAAGAGGAACTAATCTCTTCCATTGATGCAAGCTGCTCTTCAGCAGATGCCGCTATATCTTGAATACTTGCTGAACTCTCTCTAGACACATTTGCAATTTCATTTACTGCTTTAGAAATCTGCTCTGATCCTTTTGAAAGCTCGCGTACGGTTGTATTCATTTCATTCATTCTTGTTGCGATTTCCGCTGTTTGATGGTTAATTTGTGAGAAGCTTTCTTTCGTTTGATCTGTAATAGAAAGACCATTTTTCACTTCTTCATTCACAGATTTGAACATGCTTTGAGACGTTTCAATTTCAGATACAATTTCTTTCACGAGCTTTTCAATCTCTTTTGCTGAATCCGATGATTGAACTGCAAGTTTACGTACTTCCTCTGCTACAACCGAGAAGCCTCTACCTGACTCGCCTGCACGTGCTGCTTCGATGGCTGCATTTAGTGCAAGTAAATTCGTTTGATCGGCAATGCCGTTAATAACGCCTAAGATGTTTGTGATATCTTTTGATTTATGCTCTAGTCCGTTGATCACACCTTCAGCCTCTTTCACTGAATGATCAATTGTTTTCATTTGACCAACTGTTTGCTCTACAAGCTGTCCGCCTGTTTCTGCTACTGTTTTTGATTGAGCAGATGAAACTGTGATGACATCAGAGGTTTGAGCGACTTCATTTAGACCTTCGTTCATTTGTTTCAAATGGTTTGCACTTTGCTCGACCATTTCACTTTGATTTTCGTTACCGTTCGAGAATGTTTCAATGGATGATGTAATATGTTCTGTTGCTTTTGTTGTTTGACCTGCACTTGCCGTTAGTTCTTCAGACGATGAGGCCACGTTCTCAACAGATGTCTGTACAGCTTGAATGACATTATGCAGTGACTCACTCATTTCATTAAAGCTTGTGCCGAGCTGGCCAATTTCATCTTTTGACCGGACATCAATTTTTTCTGTTAAATCTCCCTCGCTGATCTTCTTCGAAGAGGAGACAAGCATAAAAAGTGGTTTTGTAATTGAACGAATGATAAAGAAGATGAGAATACCGCCAATGATGAGGGTGCCAACCAAAATAATAGCGGCCATGTTATAGACAGGCTGTGCGGCATCTTTTACTTCACTTACAAACATCGTACCGACAATCTTCCAGCCAGTCGCCTTGTTTGTAGTAAACTCCATTTGTTTTTCTTTTCCTTCAAACATATAACTCATGGATCCTTGATCTTGTGAATAGAGCTTTTCTAACCATTCACCAGATAATTTTGTGCCAGCTTTTTTCGTTGGATGGGCAACATAGGTACGATCGAGACTTCCAATAAATGCATAGCCTTTTTTACCAATGTTAATACTATTTGATTCTTTCACTAGATTCGCAATATCTAGGTTCATCGCGATAACACCAGAGCCGTCCTCAAGCTTCTTAGAAATGGTTACAACAAGAGTACTGGTTGAGGCGGTTGGATACGGAGCTGAAACAGACAGTTCACCGTTTTTGTCCCAGCCATCTTTATACCAATCTCGTTCAGTTGCGACATAGTCAGCCGGCATTTTTTTATTAGGATATCTTGAAAACACTTTGCCATCATTTGAAGCGACAAAGATACCTTCTATGTCATCATTCATACTCATGAATTGCTCAAAGCGGCCTTGAATTTCAGTTGTTCCCTTTTGCTTGAGCTTTTTCTCCGTGATCCATTGACTAAAGAAAGCGGCTGCGTCTGTTTTCACTTTCACAACCTTCGTAACATTTTTATCTAGCTGCTCAACGTTTTCCTTTGCACTTTGCAAGATTTGATCATTTAAGGAAGTGCTTGCAGCATGATATGAAGAGTATGCCAATACAATAATTGGGCATAACAGAATAAATAAGAAAGAGAATACGAGCTTTTTTGAAATAGAAGGCTTTTTGAAATACTGTATGAATTTCATAAAAAAGAAAACTCCTTTTAGTAAGATAGTATATTTATCGGAAGAACTACTAGGTTGTTTACTTTTTTAACTTATTAAAGTATAACAGCACTGAACATCAAAATGGGTTTTTATTAGACAGCTTTCGAGTTATGAGTTCGATATTGTATCGGACTCATGACTTTTAGTTTTGTCTTTATTCGTGTTAATTGTAGTAATCAATATATTGCTCAAGTCTTTAAGATGCCGAAGAAGCTCTCTATAACTGCGTTATAATAGCAGTTGCCTTTTCGGGACATACTCTGTGTTATTCCACGCTTATTAAGGGGTGTCTATATTGGTCATGCCACACTTGATCGGAATGTATCATCGGTTTCTCTTCCTCATCTAATCGGTTGAATGCCTGATGAAGCATCGTTGAGGCGAGGGAATCAATAGGTCTTGACCGATTGTATAGGTAATGATTTCACCATTAAATAGATCTAATATGGGCTATACTTCCCATGCTCATTTATATAGTCAAGTACGTCTAATTATATATTGATACTTTCTCACCCAATATTGAAGTATACTTTTGTGCACACCAATATGTTTTGCAATTCCTTTGATTTAGTCAAAAGAAAAGCACCTCCAAATGTTAGATTGTGTCTAACATTTGGGGTGCACTTCATCGGCGGAGGCTCTTTTTTGCGTGTCTATTCCACCTTAAATTTGCTAATCAAATCACGTAATTCTTCTGCCATTGAAGAAAGTGTGGCAGAGGATGAGCTGATTTCTTCCATTGATGCCAGTTGTTCCTCTGCTGAAGCGGCAATGTCTTGGATATTTGCTGAGCTTTCACGAGATACCTCTGCGATCTCACGAACAGCCTCTGAAACATGTGCAGAGCCTTTTGAAAGCTGGACAACCGTTTGGTTCATTGTTTGGAGCTGATCTGAAATTTCTTTTGTCATTTCGAAAATATTGTGGAAGCTTACTCTCGTTTGTTCAGTGAAGCTTAAGCCTGATTGGACTTCTCGATTCACCGCAGTGAAGACTTCCTGTGATACATCAATGTCTTGAACGATTTCTTTGATCAAATTCTCTATTTCTTTCGCCGAGTTTGCTGATTGAACAGCAAGTTTTCTCACTTCCTCTGCTACAACGGAGAAACCTCGTCCGGATTCCCCAGCTCTTGCTGCTTCTATCGCTGCATTTAGCGCAAGTAAATTCGTTTGATCGGCGATACCATTGATGACACCGAGAATTTGAGCAATGTCTTTTGATTTACTTTCCAGAGCGCTTATGACATTCTCTGCTTTTTTCACTGATTGATCTATGACATTCATTTGAGAAGCGGTTTTTTCAACAAGCTGTTCTCCTTCTCCTGCGATATCTGTCGATTTGATCGATGAAGCGGTAATCGATTCAGCAGATTCATTCATATGCTGAAGTCCTCTATTCATTTCCTCTAACTCAACTGAGCTGGATTCCACTTTATCATTTTGACTTTCATTTCCGCTGGAGAATTGTTCAATGGCTAATGTAATATGCTCTGTTGCTTTACTTGTTTGTCCTGCACTGGCGGTCAGTTCTTCTGATGAAGAAGCGACATTTTCGACTGAGGTTTGAACGGCACCAATGAGGGATCTTAATGAGTCAATCATCGTATTAAAGTCTTTACCAACTTGTCCAATTTCGTCATCTGATTGGATCTGTAGCTTATCACGCAAATCACCATTACTGACCTTTTTCGAGAAACTGGCAAGATTGGATAATCTCTTTGATATTGAGCGGACGATAAAGAAGATGAGGGTTCCTGCTACAATAAGTGTCACACTGAACACGATAATGGCTGTATGGAATACTGGCTTTGCTGCATCTTTGACTTCTGATACGAGCATCGTTCCACCGATTTTCCACCCTGTTAATTCATTGGTCACATACGCAACCTTTTTATCAGTTCCTTTAATCGTATAACTGCCGCTTCCCTCCTTGTTTTGATAAATAATATTCGCCAAACTTTCATTTACTTGACTCCCTGTTTTTTGGGTTGGATCTGCCAGAACGGTTTTATCCTTCTCCATGATAAAGGCGTAGCCTTTATGCCCAATTTTGATTTCTTTTAATTTTTTATTCAGGCTGTCAATTTCCATATCAAGCCCGATCACACCTGATCCATCTTCCATTTTTTGGGCAATGGTGATCACCATTTTGCCTGTGGATGCTGCTACGTAAGGCTTTGTGATGACTTGCTTGCCATTTTCAGCACTCATTGCCTCTTGATACCATGGACGCTCTCTCGGGTCATAGCCATCAGGCATTTTTTGAACTGGGTATTGCATGAACAATCCCTTTTCAGAACCTGCATAGATAGCAGCTACATCTTTTTCATTAATTTTCCCATATTGCTGCAATTCTTTAATAGTCGCATTTCTATTTTTTTCTTGAAGATTAGAAGCTTTTAGAGAAACTGTAAACAGTGTAACAGCCTCTACATGGTTTCCAATACTTTCATTAATTAATTTATCAAATGTATTGACTTGGCTCATAGCACTGCCCATAATCTGTTTGTCCAGCTCTGTCTTTGATGTAAAAAATGCACTAATTGTCAGTGTTACAGTTGGCAGAATAAGGACTACCAAAAAGGCAATGATTAATTTTTTTGAAATGGATGGTTTTTTGAACCATTGGATCATTTTTCCCATTTTCTCTTTCCCCCTTCTCTAAAGTTATTATCGGATGAAAGATATATTTTTAGAGGCTAGAAATGACGTTTTTAAAAAAATACCCAGTTAATGCTGGATATTTTTTCATCGATTTAAATTGACTTGTTAGCTCTTTTAGTTCTTCGGCCATATTTGCAAGTGTAACAAAAGGTGATGTAATTTCTTCCATAGATGCCCACTTTTCTTCAGCAGAGGCAGCAATGTCTTGAATACTCGCTTCGCTTTCTCTTGAGACTTGGCGCATTTCCTGCTTCGCTTGTGAAATAAGCTTTGAACCGCTCGATAGGTTAATTGTTAATTGCTGTATCGTTTAACTGGGAGAGCTTTTTCGACATGCCTTCTGCTGCCTTTTTTTAATTGATTCCTTGCCCAAGCATCACGCATACGCTAATAAAAAAGGGGGCGCTTTTCATATGATTATCCTTTCCGGACAGCCAGTGACAAATGATCAGCTGGCATCGTTTCAGCTAGAGGGGCAAAAGCGGATCATTTTGATGCAGCTACAAGCCTCAAATGATACGTTCCGCTATAGGCAAGCATCTGATTTGTTGTTTGAGGTGACCTTACGATCGAACATCATGAATGCGGCAAGAGATTTGCATAAAAGTGGTGTTTCATTTGCCATCTTTCAACGATCTCGTGCAAATGAGGCATTTTGGCGTGTATCAGAGGTAGGGGCACTAGAACTACGCTATCAAGTCGAACCATCTACAGGGATTAAGGACATTTTTGAAAATGGCTCAAAATATGCTTTTGAATGTGCGACTGCGATTGTCATTGTGTTTTATATGGGGGTACTGCAAACGGTAGGAGACGAGAAGTTCAATCGAAGGCTTCGTAGTTTAACTTTGTATGACTGGCATTATGATACACTGTCTATTTATACAGAACGGGGAAATGACTTTATTTATGGGGATTGTTTATATTTCGAAAATCCGGAGTTTAGTTATCAGCAGTCCCAATGGCGTGGGGAAAATGTCATTTACTTAGGAGAAGATCAATATTACGGGCATGGGCTTGGCATTTTAACTGCCGCAGAAATTATCGACAAATTAAACAGCAGAAGGCGGCCAGGTGCTGTTCAGTCCGCTTATTTACTGCCCCAGACTACCCGGATGGATGTCATTTATCTTAGGCAGATGTTTGGTAGCTAAAAAAAGCCTCTTGTCTATTGGTTATGACAAGGGGCTTTTGTATGCCTTGCGTTTATGATAATCTTGCAGCGTGCCAAGCATCGTGTTCGCAAGGATCTCCATTTTTTCTAAGTCTTTTCTAGTGACTGGCGGATCGTGCTCGCTCCATTTTACGTAACGAACAAAATAGTAGTGTCGAATGGGCGTAAGGACGGCAGGAGAGTGTGGGAATTCATCAAACCAAAATTCAATTTGTCCTTTTTTACGGTATGAATGTTTTAAGATGTCCATCCTTTCACACCACCCAGTATGATTTTATATGCGTGTCAGTTCGTGCATAATCTCTTCAACGGTTAAAATGGAGTGAATACGGCCAACACCCTGTCCTGCCCAAAGAGCCATTTGATCAGGGTTTCCTGCGGCAGTAGCGGCTTTTCGCATCGGTGTCGTCCATACATGCTGAACTGGATAAGGAAGGACCCTATCTTCATTTTTTCTTTCTTCCTCCATCCATTCGTTCACAATTCCTCTTGCTCTTTTCCCTGAAAAAAGTCTTGTGATCTTGGTTTCACTGCTTTCCGCCTGTAAAATCGCCTTTTTGTATACGTCTGCTGCTGCACTTTCCTGGCTGGCTAAAAATCTTGTGCCGATTTGAACCGCATCCGCTCCAAGCGCTAGAGCGGCTTTCACTCCTGCTCGATCTGTGATCCCGCCTGCAGCAATCAATGGTACTCGGCAGAGCGGCTTGACGTCGGTAATCAGACTAAAAAGTCCCAAGAGGGCATCTCCTTTTGAAGGTAAAAAGGTACCACGATGTCCCCCTGCTTCGCTTCCTTGCAGAACAATGGCATCCATTCCTTTCTCCTCTAAAAGAAGTGCCTCCTCTTTTGTTGTGGCGGTTCCAATTAAAAGAATCCCCTTTTGTTTGAAGCGTTGAATGGTTTGTTCGTTTGGACAAGCGAAAGTAAAGGAAACGACCGGTACTTCTTCTTCCAGAAGAATGTTGATTTTCTGTTCAAAATCATCCCACAATGCTTCTTCGCTTGGCATACGATCAGCTGACGGATATGCAGGCAGCCGCTTTTCCCAAAACGCTACGTCTTCTTTTTTGGGTTCAGAAATTGGCTCTGGAACAAACACATTGACCTGAAACTGGCGGGGTGTCAGCTGTTTGACCTGCTTCATTTGCTGCCTCATTTTGTCAGGCTGCACATACCCACTTGCCAAGCTGCCAAGTCCCCCGTACTGTGAAACAGTGGCTGCCAGATGCGGTGTCACAGCTCCTCCGGCCATTGGCGCTTGGATGATTCCATGTTCGATTTGCAATAATGTCGTGATATCCCCCATTTATTTCCCCCATTTCTTATTCATTTGATGACACTTGTACAAAAAAATGCCGATGTCTCGGTCCGTCAAACTCACAGAAATAGATTCCTTGCCACGTGCCAAGCACGAGATCACCATCATGGATGAGAACATGCTGAGACGCCCCCATATAACTCGCTTTCATGTGTGCTGCTGTATTTCCTTCCATATGGCGGTCCTTCGGATGTTCCCACAGAAAAATTTCGTCAAGCCGGCGGAGCATATCTCGTTTCACATCTGGGTCTGCATTTTCATTAATCGTGATCCCTGCTGTCGTATGTGGACAGTAGACAATAACAGTCCCGTTCTGAATTCCTGTTTCCTTGATATATTGATGAACCTCGTGTGTGACGTCGATCATGTCATCAGCGACTCCTTTTGTCGTTTCTATAAAACCATACCCTTTTTATGTGAAACAAATCTCTGCCTATCCGAAGAAATCTTTGTCTTACCTAAATTTTACCAAGCAAAAAAACCTCGTCAAGCGCTACGAGGTTTTTAGGAGAAATGAACCTTTTTGATTTCAATGGTTCGAATATGGTGATCTTCTGCATCTATGATGGTAAATTCACAGCCTTCTGCTTCAATCGTATCTCCAATCTCAAAATCAAATTTATGCGTCATCATCCAGCCGGCAATTGTATCAACATCATCATTCTCAATGGCTAAATCCAATAAATCATTCACCTCATCAATCAAGGCTTTCCCATCCATTACATAGTGGAAATCACCTTTTTTGACGATGTGAGGGGTTTCATCTTGATCATATTCGTCTCGAATTTCGCCCACAATTTCCTCTAATATGTCCTCTACTGTGACAAGTCCGGCTGTTCCTCCATATTCGTCTACTAGCACCGACATATGAATTCGTTCCTTTTGCATCAAAATGAGCAATTCTTGAATAGGAGTGCTTTCAATCACCCGAATGACCGGACGCATTAAGTCTTCAATCGTCACATCTTGATTTAAAAAGCTCGCCTTGAACACATCTTTGCTATTGATGAGACCAATCACATGATCTTTGTCTTCTTTAATGACAGGGTAACGTGTGTACCTTTCGTTCAGCATAAAATGGGTGACATCCTCAAGCGTCTGTTCAATGTCAATAGCTGAGATTTCTGTGCGAGGAATCATGATCTCTCTCGCCACTCGGTTATCAAATACAAATATTTTATTCACATATTTGTATTCAGATTGGTTGATCTCTCCCTTCTCATAGCTTTCAGACAAAATAAGACGCAACTCTTCCTCACTGATCGCCATTTCATGTTCTTTGACAGAATGAAAACCAAATAATTTCACGATTCCTCGCGCAGCGCCATTTAATGCTTTAATGAACGGGTACATGATTTTATAAAAGAAAATGAGTGGTTTTGCAGTCACAAGACTAACGGCCTCTGCCTTTTGAATGGCAATCGTTTTGGGCGCCAGCTCTCCAACGACCACATGCAAAAACGTAATGATCACAAATGCGATGATAAAAGATAAGATGTCTGTCAATGCGGAATGAAGTTCTAATTTTTCGAAAAGCGGATGCAAAAAATGCTCCACCGTCGGTTCTCCTAACCACCCTAAGCCTAATGCCGTGATGGTGATACCGAGCTGACAGGCGGATAGATATTCATCAAGATTCGATGTCAGCTTTTGAACATGGATGGCTCTCTTATCACCGCTTTCGATCAACTGATTGATTTTGGACCCTCTAATTTTCACAATCGCAAATTCAGTGACAACAAAAAATGCTGTCGCAGCAATGAGTAATATGACTAAAAATACGTTTAAAATATACAAAAAAACCCTCACCTAATATTGGTAAGGGCTCACCTCCTCTGGCGTTAATTAATTATTACGGCCATTTAGGAAGATCATTACAAAACGAAGCAATTCAAACAGCGAGACAAGTGCTGCTGCTACATACGTAAGAGCTGCAGCATTTAACACCTTGTTCACGCCTCTTTCTTCACTGCTTCTAATGATTCCTTCTGAAACAATGATATCTTTTGCACGAGAACTTGCATTAAACTCGACAGGCAATGTGACAAGCTGAAAGAACACAGCTGCTGAGAACAAAATGATCCCAAGCCCGATTAAGTTAAGGCTGCCAAGCAATAATCCACCAAGGAAAAGAAGCGGGGCAACACCAGATGCAAAGTTCACAACAGGGAAGATTTTATGTCTCAGGACAAGCGCACCATAGGATTCCTGATGCTGCAAGGCATGTCCAACCTCGTGTGATGCGACTGAAATGGCCGAAATGGAATGGCCATAATACACTGGTTCAGATAAACGAACCACACGCTGCGTCGGGTCGTAATGATCAGTCAAAGTTCCTCTTACCGGTTCAACAGGTATATCGTGTAACCCGTTGCGATCTAAAATATATCGAGCGGTTTCAGCACCTGTTTTCATACTGGATGCTTCAACCTTTGAATACTTTTCAAAATGGTTCTTCACTTTAAATTGTGCCCAAAATGACAATCCCAATGCGACAAATGTTAAAAAATAAAAAAATAGCATGCTCATCAGCTTCCTTTTAATTTTATATATTTATTTACAATTTTAATGGGTTTTATGTAACGTGTACAGCAAAAATCACTAGGTCTTTTTGAGGGGGATGACAGCGCCAATGAAAAAGAAGAACATGCCCAAGCATGCTGTATAAAATGTCACAGTCCCATACAGATCTTGAAAAAAGCGCAACCATGAGAAATCACTCATGAAATGATTCACAGCATTTAAATCAAAGACAAGCAAGATCATAGCTGATGATAAAAAGTGTGCACCGATAAAAAGAAGTACGGTCTTTTGAACGAACGACATTCGAATTCCCTCCTTCTCCTCTCTTATTTTAAGATATGGGATCTGTTTTCATACATGACGAAGATGAAAAAATGTTTTCTCAATCATGCATAGTCTCCTTGAAAGGAAGAGTTCGATGAAATCAAACCGTATTTTTATCGCTTGACTAAGGTGGCCTCTTATCTTCACATTGCTATCCTCATTTGTTTCTTGCTGCTCTTTTTTGGTCAATTAAGCGGCATGAATTCACAGCAGATATGCAAAGTGTCTTAACCTTACTTGTGGCAAAAGGACTAAATCCTTCATTATACTGTTTAATTGAGACCTTGACAGACAGATACGTGAAAAATGCTGAGCGTCCTGGAGCAATCCAAGTCATTCATACGTCTGATGCAACCCCCCCCCCCCCGCATTAGCTGGTAAAACGTACTTAACAGTGCTCCGCCACTTCTTAGAGCATCATGTGATCATTGTGGGCGTACAAAAAAGAAGGATCCATGATGAATCCTCCCTTTGGAAAATGAGCTTCATCCAGAGGGCGAGCTATTGCGCGTTAAAGCAGTGCGTCTTCTAATTCCTTGACAAGTGAAAAACCAATTTCAGTATAAGCTTTTGACACATCTCCATCCTTCTCTTTTGGTTCTTGGAATTGGTTAAATGATGCCCCGACATTTCCAACCATTGCATAATCATCTAATTTGTCTTGATACACATGCTTTAAGAGAAATGGATGTCCCATTTTTACTACAACGCCTGGCTGATCAAGCTGCCCTTTCTCGGCTGTAAATGGAACTCTGAGAAAGGTATAGCCTTCACGGTTATCAATTTTATAATCAAAGTACCCGTGGTCGTAATCCCAATTGCCATTAATGACATAGCCAAGCGGCTTCATCGTTTCTTCTAGATGGTAAAGCGAAAAGCTTTCACCTGTTAGCCTGGATGGTACATGAATCATGAGGAACCCTCCTTTTTGTAATAGGGTTCGTTAAACATAGGAATTCATACATCTCCTCTCTTGATTTGCACATTGTTTGTAAAAGCGGCATCAATCAAGCTCTTCTCGGATGATGTACGGCTCTCATTAGCGCTCCCTACACCTGACGTACCCTTCACAGCACTCATCGGACATATCCGTCCGATATTGCCAAAGTTGACAATCGCCTGCCCGGAAATGTCATGGATATAAATATGATTTGTTCTCATCGCTTCATCAACCTCCTCCATTGATTATTCTATGTATGGAGATTAGGGAGGCTTGCACTGAAACCATGAGAACAAAAAAAAGGCACACCTTATGAAAGGGGACTGACCCCAAAAGATGTGCTTTTTTTGTTCTTATGATTGTTTTAGACGGCTCTCAAGCTCTGCCTTTTTCTCTTCAAAGCCCGGTTTTCCTAATAAAGCAAACATATTCACTTTATACGCTTCTACTCCAGGCTGATCGAATGGATTGACACCTAGTAAATACCCAGACATCGCACATGCTTTCTCGAAGAAATACACGAGATATCCGAACGTATAAGCATCCATCTCAGGAATCGTGACAATTAGATTCGGTACTTTTCCATCAGTATGGGCAAGCATTGTTCCTTCAAATGCTTTTTTATTCACGAAATCCACCGTTTTCCCTGCTAGATAATTCAAGCCATCAAGGTCTTGTTCTTCTGCTTCGATGACAAGCTCATGTCGAGGCTTGTTTACATTCACGATGGTTTCAAACAAGTCTCTTCTTCCTTCTTGTACATATTGACCAAGTGAATGAAGATCCGTTGAGAAGTTGGCAGATGAAGGATAGATTCCTTTTTCATCTTTCCCTTCACTTTCGCCAAATAACTGCTTCCACCATTCTGCGAAGTATTGTAATCCTGGCTCATAGTTAATCAGCATTTCAATCGTCCGGCCTTTATTGTAAAGAACATTACGAACAACCGCATATTGATAAGCCGCATTTTCTGAGAGTTCAGATGAAGCGAAGTCTTCGCTTGCTTTCGCAGCACCTTCCATCATTTGATCAATGTCTGCACCGCTCACAGCGATTGGCAACAGACCAACTGCTGTTAAAACGGAATAGCGTCCGCCGACATCATCAGGGATGATAAATGATTCATAGCCTTCTTCAGTTGCTAATGTTTTGAGTGCCCCACGTGCCTTGTCAGTTGTCGCATAGATACGTTTTTTCGCTTCTTCAGCACCATATTTTTCGATAAGGAGCTTTTTAAAGATGCGGAACGCAATGGCTGGTTCTGTTGTTGTACCAGATTTTGAAATCACGTTAATGGAGAAATCGGCATCTTCTAGCATATCCATTACATCTGTTAAATAAGAAGAACTGATGTTGTTTCCAATAAAGATGATTTGCGGTGTTTTGCGTTTGCCTTTTGGCAGAGTATTATAGAAAGAATGGTTTAAAAACTCAATTGCTGCACGTGCGCCAAGATAAGAACCACCGATTCCAACAACGAGTAAAACATCAGAATCAGACTTAATTTTTTCAGCACTTTTTTTTATGCGGGCAAATTCTTCATGATCATATTGCTTCGGTAAGTCAATCCAGCCTAAATAATCACTGCCTGCACCCGTTTGCTCATGAATATTATGATGGGCTACCTTCACAAAATCTTTTAAATATGTAAGTTCATGTTCTTGAAAGAAAGGTAACGCTTTCGAGTAGTCAAATTGAATATGTGTCATCGCTTGTAAGCCCTCCATTACGTTAGTTCTGTCCATTTCACTTTATCGGAACTAGCTATTGAAATCAAGTGATTGTCACGGTGCAGCAAAAAGCCGCTTCTCATGAGGAGAAGCGGCAATCCGTATTATGAAGTAGCTTTCAAAATAGACAGAATGTCATCAAGGTATAGTTTCATAAAATTTCCAAATCCCCCATATGCCATTTGTTCTGCCGCGATCATAATCCGCTAACGGCTTGTTCACCTAGTTTAAACCGTTCCACATTATGATCAAGTGTGTAAATAAGATGGTTTCAAGAAGACATAAATCGTATGGTTGACTCAAACCCGCAAGCTCAGTGATTGTAGCTCCAGATTCTTTTAGGATGCTGACAACTTGATCATATAGGCCGTTTCGTTTAATACTGCCTCCATCATATACAAGTAATACGTTTTTTCCATAGTGTTTAAGTTCATCTGAAGGGACTGATACTTCTCCTTTTTACATTATGCGCCTCATTTATTCCAAAAGTCATGTAATTTTTTTAAAATCCATTTTCTTACGCATAGTTTGGCTAAAAATCTGCAAAATATAAATGTATTGATCTGTAGCGAAAGGAGGAATCACGATGAGTGCTATTCAGCGTATTGCCCTCGTGCTCACGATTATCGGTGCTATTAACTGGGGACTAATCGGCTTTTTTCAATTTGACTTAGTAGCAGCGATTTTTGGCGGTCAAGGTTCTGCATTATCACGTATTATCTATGGTCTTGTTGGAATTGCAGGTCTTGTCAACCTTGGTCTATTGTTTAAGCCAAGTGAAGAAGCTGTCCGTGACGAGCCGAATCCAGAAGTTCGCTAAACAAAAAGACATAAAAAAGCTGCCACATGTGGCAGCCCAAAGCACCGTTTGAAGCGGTGCTTTTTTTATTTCTTAATTAAGTCTGTACGGTTAGATTGCTCAATCCACTCTTCAAGTTTATCTTTAAGTGTATTGAAACCTTGTGGTGCAGCAGCTTCTTCTTTCACTTGCTGTGGTCTTTGTTTCTTTGGTTTGCTTTCTTTTCTTTCAGGTGCTTCTTGTGTTGCACGAATAGAAAGGCTGATTTTACCAGCTTTCTCATCAACAGAAAGAACTTTTACTTGTACTTCGTCGCCAATTGAAAGGTGCTCGTTGATGTCTTTTACAAAGCCATGTGTTACTTCAGATATATGCACAAGTCCTTGAGTTTCTTCATCTAATGCAACAAACGCACCATACGCTTGTAATCCTGTTACTTTACCAGTGTAAACACTGCCTACTTCAAACTTTGTCGCCATGATAACAACTCCTAAATAAATGTTTTAATATTCGTTTATACGCAATTAAAAACTATATCATAGAACGGACAGTTACGCAAAATATTTTTTAAAAAGGTTTAGATGATAACAAAAGGGGGAATACCTGAAAACAAGAATGCTTTCTAGTATTCCCCCTAATTTGAGAGGCATGAGTCCAGATGGATTGATGCCTTTTTTTATTTTAAGATGACAGGTGCTTCTTCTTTCACTTGTCTATCCTGCAAGAAACGCTGGATTCTTGAAAGTGATTTCTGAAGATGATCAAGTGACGAAGCATATGAACAGCGAATATGACCTTCACCACTTGGACCGAATACATTTCCAGGGACAACCGCTACTTTTTCGCTTAGCAGCAGCTCCTCAGCAAATTGTTCTGAGGTCATACCGGTACTTTTGATGGATGGGAAGGCGTAAAATGCTCCGTTTGGCTGATGACATGTCAAACCAAGTTCATTGAGAGAGCCGACAAACAAATTACGGCGTCTTCTGTAGCTTTTTTTCATTTTCCCTACATCTTCAAGTCCATTTTTTAATGCTTCTTTTGCCGCATATTGTGCCATAGCCGGAGCACACATCATAGAATATTGATGTATTTTCAGCATGGCATCACACAGTTCAGGTGGTGCTGCCACATACCCTAAGCGCCATCCTGTCATGGCAAACCCTTTTGAAAAGCCTGAAATCAAGATCGTTCTTTCCTTCATATCTTGAATCGCCGCAACGCTTGTGAAAGCTTCATCGTACGTCAGCTCTGCGTAAATTTCATCAGTGATGATTAAAAGGTCATGCTCTTTTGCAAACTGGGCAATATCTTCGAGCTCTTCCTTTGAATATACAGACCCTGTTGGGTTTGACGGAGAGCATAGCAAGATGGCTTTTGTCTTCGGCGTGAGCTTCTTGCGAAGATCAGCAGAATCCGCTTTGAAATCTTTTTCAGCCGATGTACTTAAATAAACAGGCACCCCGCCTGCAAGTGTCGTCAAAGCCCCATATGCTACAAAACAAGGCTCTGGAATGATCACTTCATCGCCACTGTTTAAAATCGCACGAAAGGCCAAATCAAGGGCCTGGCTTCCGCCAACTGTAATGATCAGTTCATCTTCTGAACTGTAATCAATGTGAAATCGCTTATATAAATAGTGACTCAGTTCTTTTCGCAAAGATAACAGACCTGCATTCGCCGTATAAGAGGTAAGTCCTTGTTCTAATGACATAATGCTTGCTTCTCTGACATTCCAAGCTGTCACGAAATCGGGTTCGCCAACACCAAGGGAGATGACCCCTTTCATTGTGGCTGCCAAATCAAAGAATTTCCGAATACCTGACGGCTGGATACTTTGTACCGTGTCAGATAAATAAGACTTTTTCATTTAAGGAGACACCACGATTCTTTTGTCATCGTCCCCTGTTTCAAACACTTTCCCATCATGTTTATATCTTTTCAAAATGAAGTGGGTAGTTGTTGAAACAACGGAATCAAGCGTTGATAATTTTTCAGATACGAAGCGAGCAATATCAGACATAGATCTCCCTCGGATCACAACAGATAAATCATATACACCTGACATTAAATACACGGACTCAACTTCCTGAAACCTGTAAATTCGTTTAGCAATATCATCAAAGCCAACGCCTCTTTTCGGTGTCACTTTCACATCAATCATCGCTGTGACTCCTTCATGACCATCGACTTTACGCCAGTCAATCATCGTGGAATAATCAATAATGACTTTTTGATCTTCAAGTTTTTGAATAATGGCTTGGGCTTCTTCCATTGTCACGCCAGCCATTTTCGCAATTGTATTTAAATCGGCACGGCTGTTTTCATCTAAAATCTCTAATATTTCAGTTTCTTTTTCTGTTAGTTTCATTTGATTTCACACCTCTGAATGTAAAAGCTAGTTTTAAAAAATCTTCTGAACATTATAGCACGTTTTTCCCAATATGCTAAGCAGGGAAAAGATTCTATTCGTAGCTTAAAATCCACTTTTTAGGGTACAATACAGGCACCTAACAGAGAGTGAGTACTAAGTATCGGAGTGATGAGTGTGGACATTGTTCAGCCAGCTTATATGAAAAGTAAATTCGGTTTAAATATTTATTACGAGCACTATCCAAATAAAGGTAAGAAAACATTGATATTGATTCACGGCCTCTTCTCTTCTACCTTCAGCTATCGAAAGCTCATCCCATTTCTCAAACAGGACTTCAATTTAATCGCAATAGACCTGCCTCCATTTGGGCAGTCCGAGAAATCTAATACCTTTATTTACAGCTATCGCAACATGGGAAAAATTATTATTGAGCTAGCTGGTTACTTGCAAATTCAGCATGCGATCCTAGTTGGTCATTCAATGGGCGGACAGATTGCCTTATACGCTGCATCTGAACGTCCAGATATTTTTGAAAAAGCGGTTCTTTTATGCAGCTCAGGGTATTTAAACAAATCCAAAAGATCTCTTGTTTACAGCACGTATATTCCTTATTTTTATTTATTTCTAAAAAGAAGGCTCTTCAAGCAAGGCATTATGAACAATTTAACCGCTGTTGTCCATGATCAATCCATCATTAATCAAGAGATGGTGGAAGGATACTTAAAGCCTTTTTCTGATGATAAAATCTTCAGAGGTCTTTTGCGTTTAGTGCGGCATCGGGAAGGTGATTTGACGTCAGATGTGCTGAAGAAAATGGAGACACCTGTGCTACTCATTTGGGGCGAGGAAGATCGGATTGTTCCTATTCAAGTTGGCGAAAGACTGCACAAAGATTTACCGCATTCGACTTTACATGCATTAAAAAAAACCGGGCACCTCATCCCTGAGGAAAATCCTATCTTTGTGTCTGATCAAATTGGAAATTTCAGCCTGTCTTAGCGTGAGCAAGCGCGGCTGTCTCTTATGACAAAAAGCCGATTCGCTATATCTTGACAGCTCTCTATCGGAAGAAGCTGCTCAAATGAGTGATGGTAAATGGCTTGAATCTTTTTTGCTAAAGATACCGGGTCCTCTGCGTCGTATAATGCATGAATGACGTCAGCAGGCTCCGTTTCATAAAAGTCCTCTCCATAATGAAAAGGGTCCCATTCCTTCATGAATTGAATCATCACTTCTATAGCTTGACTATCTTTCATCGGTATCACCGCTTATAATAAATTTTGTGATGTTTATTTTAGCACAACCAACTAAGGATTAAAAACGACTAGAGGTGGGTTTCATGAATTTCAACGAACAGATCATACGTAAAGGTTCAAAATCAGTCAAATGGGATCAAGCAGAGTCTTTGTTCCTCACTACAGATGCTTTGCCGATGTGGGTAGCGGATATGGATTTTAAAGCGCCCCAGGTCGTCCTTGATGCATTAAAAGAGCGATTAGAACATGGCGTATTTGGCTATGCATTTCAAGATCAGGATACGCAGCAGGCAGTGGCTGGCTGGCTCAAAAGAAGACATGGATGGATGATTGAGACAGAGGCTATTACCTTCACACCAGGTATCGTGACAGCACTTAGCTTTGCTGTCCAAGCTTTTACAGCACCGAATGATGAAGTGGTCATTCAGTCACCAGTGTACACGCCTTTTTATCAAATGATTGAGAGAAATGGACGTCTTGTTTCAACCAATCCGCTAATAATAGAAAACAACCGTTACATGATGGATTTTGATGATTTAGAGAAAAAACTAAGCAGACCACAAGCGAAGCTGATGTTCCTTTGTCATCCGCACAATCCTTCTGGGAGAGCTTGGTCAAACGAAGAATTAAAACGAGTAGGAGATCTATGTGTGCAGCATGGTGTAACAGTCATTTCAGATGAGATTCATTCTGATCTGATGCTTGACGGGAAGCCGCATGTGCCTTTCGCTAGTCTTTCTGACGACATAGCAAGCATCACGGTCACCTGTATTGCACCGAGTAAAACATTTAATTTAGCTGGGCTTCAGGCATCTGCCATTATCATTTCTGATGAAGAAAAAAGAACTCTTTTCACCAATGAATTACAAAGAAACGGGCTTTCCAAACTAAACGCATTTGCGATTCCTGCGATGGAAGCAGCGTATCGTCATGGAGATGAGTGGCTTGATTCACTTGTTCTTTATCTCGAAAACAATATGAAAATGGCAATGGACTATATTGACGAACATCTTCCGGATATGCGCTATATGAAACCAGATGCTTCTTATTTATTGTGGCTCGACACTCGCGATTATGAATTCAGTCAAGCAGAATTGAAACGAAATTTGCTAAAAAAAGGGAAAGTCATATTAGAGCTTGGACACGTGTACGGGCATGAAGGAGACGGCTTTATTCGGATCAATCTCGGTTGTCCTGCTTCAACGGTGAAGGAAGGTCTGAAACGCCTTCATCAAGCTTTCACTCTATCAGCCGAATAATACCAATTCTTTAAAAAGAACATCCTAGCGGGTGTTCTTTTTAAAGAAAAAACCCTCCTTTTCTCATATCTACTTTGTACATGAAATGATATAATGAGAGGAATTACAATTATTTACGAGGAGAGCATTTAAATGGAAATGTTCAAGGATTTTCTGCTCCATTTATCTTTTATTCTATTTCCAATTTTTTTATATCATGCGCTATGGCTAAGCCGGTCCCCTGCTCATTCCCCTAAAACGAATAAACTGCTCATCACAATATTTGCATCCATTTCTTCAGCACTATGTATTATGTATCCAGTTGATTCGATTTTAGATTTGCAGACTGGGCTTCAATCGATTCCCCTTGTCCTTGCCATTTTATACGGAGGATACACAGTTGGAATCGTGGCAATCTTAATAAGCTCAATTGTGAAATTCGTGATGTATGGCTCTTTCTTATGGGTTGGACTCATCGTTGTACCGATTTACTTTTTCATTCCTTTCCTGTTTTACCGGAAATGGCGTCAATATTCTAAGTTGAAAAAGCTAATATACGGGGTACTCATCGGTCTATCGAAAGGAACCTTTATTTACATTGGACTGCTTATGGTCAGCTTAATCGAGTATAGCCCAGCATTTATTATGCAGCAAAAGTTCATTGAGTTATTTTTCTCAACACTTTACTACATATTTTTTCTTGAGCTAAGTATCTATTCCATTGAATTCGTTAAAGAAAATGCGCAAATGAGGACACAGCTCGTCCAATCCGAAAAGCTGACCATCGTGAGTGAACTCGCTGCAAGCGTCGCCCATGAAGTCCGCAATCCGCTTACAGTCGTGAGAGGGTTTATTCAATTGCTCTTTTCGAGTGAAAATAAGAAAGAGCCGTCGACCAATGAAGATTACAAACATCTCGTTCTTTCGGAGTTAGACCGCGCGCAGGACATTATCACGAGTTATCTTGATATTGCGAAACAAAACTATTATCAAATCGGATCTCTCAATCTATCCAAATTGCTCGAGGAATGTGCATCATTGATGACATCCTATGCTAATTTTAAATCGGTCACGATTCATCAATCCATTGAACCAGACCTATCCATTCAAGGTGATGAAACGAAGATCAAACAAGTCATGATTAATTTAATCAAAAATGCGATTGAAGCAGCACCCGAACACGAAGGAAAAATTGAACTTTTTGCTTCAAAAGAAAATCATAAAATATGCCTTTATTTCGTCGATAACGGTGTAGGGATGACAGAAACCCAAATGAAAAAGCTTGGGGAACCTTATTACACCTTGAAAAATAAAGGAACTGGACTTGGGCTGACAGTGACTTTTTCCATCATTGAAAATCACCATGGAACCATTCGTTTCAAAAGCGCGCTGCAGTCTGGTACAACGGTCACCGTGAAGTTTCCTGAAGATACAAGAAGAAAATAATCAATCCATTTTTTTTGTCCTATTTTCATCTTTCTGCTCCTGCTTCTTAGAAGCACGAACGATTAGACGAAAACAAATAAATGCAGCAATAAAGAAAAGCAATGTGGTAATTGCCGCTGGGATGTACTCCCTTTTATCTTCAGGAAAATACAGTAGAAAGAGTGCGATGAACGACAGCATTCGCCATTCCCCCTTTTGCTCGTTTACTTCACTATATTGGCTAAAAGAAATGAAATACCTTCCTGCGAGAAGGAAATGGAGGAATTTCACATGACAGACATTCAAATTGGACAAGTTGTGAAAGGATTTTATAAAACAGGTGTTTACGTTGGGGAAGTGACAGCAGTGAAACCATCGGCCTATCTCGTTCAAGTAAAAGCCGTTCTGACACATCCCACTCAAGGCGACTTGCATCATCCAAAAGAAGCAGACGTGCCTTTTTTCCAAGAAAGACGGGCTTTGGCCTATCGTGAACAGACGAATATCCCTCATCATATGGTAAAGCCTTATGATAGCGGTATACCAGATTATCAAGTATCACTAAAAGAAGCCGTAGAAAAATTAAAACAAACGCTCCGTGCGGATGATTCCAAATGGGCTGAAAAATCCAGAGTGTGCCTATCTTCTCTTGAAAAGGATTATTTTCCAGAAGACACCTGCTAATCTGTCGATTCAAAAAAGTGTGAGAAATCGATGAGTTCACCAATTTTGGTTGTTTGAGGATTCTCTATATAGGCTCTGTCTTTTTCAAAAAGGGTTAAAAGCTGATAAGTGGTCATGGCATCATCTAGTGCTTTATGATGCTTACCAGCTCCTTCACTGCCGTACTCCCTCGCCGCTTTTCGAAGCCCTGTAAATGTTCTGTCACCAAAAAAGATTTTATATTCAAAAGCGAGATCCCGCAGCTTCCCCTTAAAAGGAAAGGCAATATGATTGAGCATACAGTTTTGCTTTAGCACCTTCATGTCCATATTTCCCCAAGTGATAATCTCACAGTCTTCTTCCCCATCAAGTGACATCAGCGTTTCAATAAATGCCTCAAACGATATCCCGCTCTCTACATCCTGCTGCGTAATTCCGAGAAACGATTTACAGCGCTTCGTCAGCTTCGGGAACTTTTTCGGTTTAATGTAACTTGAGAAGGTATCAATGACGGTTTCACTCGTTGCCTTCACTACACCAGCCTCAATGATTTCAGGGAAAAAATTTTGAGGATGATATTTTCCATCAGGCATTGTAAATTCAAAATCAACCACAAGCAGCGTCTTCTGTTCCACTCGTCTCACCCCACTTTCTCATCTATTTTTCATCCTGATACCATTATATTAAGACCGACTTTGAAATCACTTCATTTTTGTGAAAATAATGCAGATTCACTATGCCCAAACCTATTCATCAGATGAAAGATCGTTTATTTTCCTTTATAATTAGGAACACGAAATAAATAAAGAAGGTGGTCTCTATCACAAACAGGAAGAAAAACTTGTACATCATGTGGTTTGTGAACTTTTTTGTATCTGCCAGCATTACAATGATCGTCCCTTTCTTATCACTATACATAGAATCTCTTGATAGCAGCTATTCAAATGAATTTGTCCAAAGATGGAGCGGCTATGTCTTTGGGGTGACGTTTTTAACGGCCTTTCTGATTTCTCCTATTTGGGGACGGATTGGGGACCGGCATGGCTATAAAAAGATTTTGCTCATTAACGGCATTGGCATTGCGACAAGTATTCTATTAATGGGGCTTGTTCAAACCGTTTATCAGCTATTTGCATTGCGGCTCTTTATGGGGCTTGTGACAGGCTTCATCTCTACTTCAATGGCACTCATCTCTGCTCAAACTGAGAAGGCAACCGCTGGAAAAACCCTTGGAACGATGCAGATGAGTAATGTCGCTGGAGGATTGTTCGGTCCATTAATGGGAGGCTTCATGGCAGACAGCGTCGGCTTCATTTATACGTTTTTCTTAACAGCCGCTGTCATTTATGTGTCGGCTATCGTGATTATCTTCGGTGTAAAAGAACAGCCCATCCGATCAAAAGAAGCAAAGCGCGTCTCTTACTCACGGAAGGATGTACTCGTTCATATTTTCAAACAGCCTTTGCTTGTGGTCACGATGCTTTTAACGTTTATTACGCAAGTGGGCAACTTTAGTATTCAGCCACTTTTGGCTTTGTACATTCATGATTTACACGGCCCCGTCAATCTCGCCTTTTATGCGGGTCTGGCGTTTTCCGCAACAGGACTTGGGAATTTGCTTTTTACGCGAAAATGGGGAGATCTTGGAGATCGAATCGGGCATGATAAGGTGCTGCTGGCTCTTCTCATCCTTTCCTCCATTTTATTCATCCCGCAAGCGCTGGCAGCTTCCTATGGCATGTTAGTCATTTTCCGTTTTCTTTATGGGATGGCACTAGGCGGGATTATTCCATGTACGACGGCGTATATTCGCATCAAAGCTCCTGCTTCTATGCAAGGAGAAGTACTCGGTTACAATGTCAGCTTCCGTTTTCTCGGAAATGTCGTCGGTCCAGTCATTGGCGGGATTGTGGCGAGTCATTACGGGATTCCAACTGTCTTTTATGTCACCGCCGGGATTTTCCTTTTCGGGGCATTATTTTTATGGGCGGTTCGCTCACATTCAAAGGCAAAAGAAAGGAGTATCTGATGATAGGCTTCACGCCCATTCTTTTCTAAAAATAACCTTCTCGTATCCGCAAAAGAATGGTACGATATGGCTAGAAATCTGAAGAAAGTGAGTGACCTCATGTTTCGTGCAATCATTGGTTGGTTATTACTTGTTGCCCTCATCCCGATATTTGTTCTGACTTTTTATCTATCCAAGGAAGAAGCCGCAAGCGTAAAACCTGTTAACGAAGTGCTTGATCAAAAAATCAAGCTGGAAAAGATAGATTTTTCCCAAAACAGTTATATGTATGATCGAGATGGTTCTCTTATCTCCGAGATCGTTTCAAACGATGAGAATCGTGTTTTTGTAAAATACGACAACATTCCTGATCCTGTGAAGGAGCTGTTCCTCCGCTCAGAGGATCACAACTTTTATGACCATAAAGGCATTGACTTTATGGGGGTTGTTCGTGCTCTTGCCGCAAATGTTAAAAACCACGGCATTAGTCAAGGAGCGAGTACCATCACACAGCAGTTATCTCGCAATTTATATTTAAGCCATGAACGTTCGTTCAGCCGAAAGTTTACAGAGCTACTCTATTCCTATGAACTAGAGCGGAAATTCACAAAAGATGAAATTCTCGAAAGCTATTTAAATACGATTTATTTCAGTAACGGTGTTTACGGTGTGGGTTCTGCGGCTCATTACTATTTTGATAAGCCGCTTAGTTCTTTGTCACTGGCACAGATGGCATTTATTTCTGCTATTCCAAACAATCCATCACTGTATGACCCATTGAAACAATTCAAGCATACAAAGAAACGCCAAGAACGGCTGCTCGGTATTTTGGAAAAAGATGGTGTTATCACCAAGAAGCAATACACAAAGGCCGTCAAAGAAAAAATCAGCTTGTCCTTAAGTGAAAAGAAAAACCTTTACCCTGATTATGTGACATATGCCAATGAGGAATTTACCGATCTTGTGTCTGATCAGGAAGGCTTTACAAAACGATTGAAGAAGGCCAAAACAGCAGGGGCGGAAAAAGCCATTCAAAAGGAATTAACTGAAAAGGTCAGTTCCTTGCTCCAGGATGGTGTGAAGATTTATACAGCACTTGATCCTACCTTACAGCAAAAAGCCGTCTATCAACTAAATGCTCAATTGCCTTACCAAGGTGTGGAAGGCGGATCAGCGGTCATTAACCATGAAATCCATCAAATTGTCGCTCTTGCTGGCGGGAAAAACTATAAAAAGTTTGATTTCAACTATGCCTATCAAGCGAAAAGGCAGCCTGGATCTGCCATTAAACCACTTTTAGATTATGGTCCTTATATTGATCAAACCGGTGCAACGGCTTCGAGTACCATTAGTGCCGAAAAGTTTTGCAGCAGCGGATACTGTCCACAAAACTATAACCATAAAACCTATGGAACAGTGACACTTGAAACAGCCTTTAAGAATTCTTACAATACCCCTGCGATCCGAATGCTGGATACTGTAGGTGTCAAAAAAGGGTTTAGCTACTTGGAAAAGTTCTCATTCGAACATATTGTAGCAGATGATTATCGCCTTCCTTCTGCACTTGGAGGATTTACGAAAGGCTTCTCACCGCTAGAAATGACAGATGCGTATACCGTCTTTGGCAATCAAGGTTCCTACACGCAAAGTCATTCGATCACAAAGGTCACAGACTTAAACGGCAAAACCCTTTACAAGTGGAAGGAATCGCCGAAGCAAGTGTATTCTCAACGTACAAATGAAACCATGCGTAAACTGCTTGCCTCCGTTGTGAAAAGTGGAACAGGGAAAAAAGCGAATTTCAATTCTCCTTACATCGGCGGTAAAACTGGAACATCCAATGACTACAAAGACATTTGGTTTGTTGGATTAACCGATCAATACACAATGGGTGTATGGGTCGGAAGAGATAAAGGCACGGTTGAATCCATTTATAGCTCAAGCCCGCACTTACGTATTTGGAAAAATACAATGCAATACGCCAGATAAACAGGAGGTTTGATTGCCATGCATTCAACACATCCACCCCATTTAATTTTATTTGATGGTGTCTGCAACGTGTGCAGTGGTGCTGTTCAATTTGTAATCAAACGTGATCCGAATGAACGGATGATGTTTGCTTCTTTACAATCAAATACAGGGCAGCAATTTCTAAAAGACAACAGTTTGCCATTATATGAGTTCAATTCATTCATTTATATTGAAGAGGGCACATTCTATACGAAATCGACAGGCATTTTAAAAGCTGCACGTCATTTAAAAGGAATATACAGGTGGAGCTATTTGCTCCTTGCTATTCCGCGTCCTATCCGCGACTGGCTTTATGAGCTGATTGCGAAAAACCGCTACAAATGGTTTGGTCAAAAAACATCCTGTATAATGCCTACACCCAATATCAAAAAACGATTTCTTCCATAAAAAAAGCATCCTCCATTCATCGGGGGATGCTTTCTTTCGTCTGATTATGAAGGCAGACTTGCCATAACACTGTTATAAAGCTTAATAAATAAGTACAAAATGCCGATCAAAAACGTGGCCCAAAACAGCAAAATAAACATCATAAACCCAATTAAATTCAGCATGGATAGCGATTGATGAATGCGAACCACCACCAAAATAAAATAGACAAGATTTGCTAACACAAAGAGTCCTACAAGCAGGATAAGCTGCTGCGTCAAAAGAAAAGCAAGCAAGCTGGCAAACAAATAAACAACGGATGCAATCCGAATTTTCTTTAAGTTTCCCCCTTCAGGGTCCTTTGCGAAAAAGAGTAAAGCCAACTCTAAGACCGTATCAGCAATAAGTTTTAATGCAGATAATATCATAAAATAAACAAGTGCAAATGCGGCAAATAGAGCAAGACGGATGCCCTGTTCTGAAAAGAATTCCAGCATTCCTTTTAAAATACCTGCTTTTGTCAAGAAATCAGTGGTCATGCCTACTGTGAAAATGGAAAAAGCAGAGCTGAATAGTAAAATTGATATCAGCGGAAAATATCCAGTCAAATATGTATTTTTCATAAATAGTTCCTTTCTCATAAGCTCATTTTTATTATGGCTCACTTAAAACAGATTGACAAGATGCTTTCAAATGAAACTGGGATCAAAATCAAATTTGTAATTTTCACGTACATTCCTTCACAAACTTACTTTTTCCCGTTAAAGTATTACTATTACGAAAAAATTGTGCGTTAGGGGTATACTCGTGAAAAAAACTTTAAGACTGCAAACACGGCTGACGATCTTTGTCTGTATCGTTGTTCTTATTTCCCTTTGTATTACATTCTTTACGATATGGTCGGAAACAGCCAAGAACATTCATCAGCAAGAGCGTGACATTGCCCTCTCCACTGCCAAAATGGTTGCAGAGGCACCAATCACAGCGAAATCATTAGAAGACCATTCATACTCAGCACTGCGTCAATATACAACAAGTGTTCAGCATATCACCAATACTGAATTCGTTGTCGTCATGGATATGAACGGCATTCGCAAAACACATCCCAATCCACAAAAGATCGGCAAACGATTTGCTGGCGGTGATGAAAAACCGGCATTACAGGGTAAGGAACATATTAGCACGGCATCTGGAACACTTGGTAGGTCCATGCGTGCTTTTGTTCCTGTTTACAGCCAAGACGGAAAGCAGCTCGGGGCTGTGGCAGTAGGGATTACGTTAAAGGAAATTGACTTGATTATTCATCAAAGCTTACTCCCGCTCTACTTCGTCACATCGCTTAGCCTTCTATCTGGCATTATCGGTGCACTCATTGTTGCACGAAAAGTGAAGAAGATTATGTTTGGACTCGAGCCAGATGAAATTGCTACATTATTGAAAGAACGAAGCGCCATGCTAGAATCAACAAAAGAAGGGATTCTTGCCGTCGATCAGCACGGTAAAATCAAGCTCGCCAACGCAGAAGCCAAACGACTCTTTCATAATTTGGGCATTATGGTTGACCCTAGAGAACAGGATGTTCAGACTCTCCTTCCTTCAAGTGGTCTAAAGCAAGTAATCGAAACACGCAAACCGCTACTTGATCGTGACGTAAGAATGAATGGGCTGGAGCTCGTCTTTAACGAGGTACCGATTACCGTAAAAGGTGAGATTGTTGGGGCGATTGCCACCTTCCGTGACAAAACAGAAGTCAAACACCTGGCTGAGCAGCTAAGCGGGGTCAAGATGTATGCCAATGCCCTTCGCGCCCAGTCACACGAATTTATGAACAAGCTTCATGTGATTTTAGGATTGGTACAGCTCAAAAACTATGATGACCTTGGCACTTATATACAAGATATTGCGATTTATCAGCAAATAGAAACAAATGAAATCATCAACCATGTGAAGAACTCTGTCTTAGCAGGATTTTTACTAGGAAAACAAAGCTATATTCGAGAACAAGGTGCCACCTTAGAAGTCATTTGCAACACACAGGTCCCAAACTCCGAGGACCCAGCAGTAACACATGATCTCATTACTGTCATTGGCAACCTGTTAAATAACGCACTCGATGCTGTTTCTCATACAGTGATCAAAAACATCTCGATCTCATTCCGATACATCCAGGAGCAGCTTCATATTGAAATCACAGACACAGGTGTTGGTCTCACAAAAGAAGAGCAGGACATGATGTTTGATCAATGCTTTTCAACAAAAGGAGAAGACAGAGGATTAGGGCTCTACTTCGTTGACCAAAGCCTCAAAAAACTAAGCGGACATATGATTGTCACGAGTGAAAAAGGAGAAGGAACGACCTTTAGTCTCCGTATCCCGTATAAACAAAAGGAGGATTCTCATGATTAATGTGTTAATAGTAGAAGATGATCCAATGGTTGGGGAGCTGAACAAACGCTATCTTACCCAAATAGATGGTTTTGAGTTAAAGGGGATTGCCACCTCCATTCAGCGGGCATTAGAATTATTAAAAACAGAAGTCATTCACCTTATACTGCTCGATATTTATATGCCAGGACAAAATGGGCTCGCTTTATTATCAGAAATTCGTCAGCAAAACCATGCCGTCGATGTGATTGTCATTTCTGCTGCCAATGAAGTCGACGTGGTCCAGCAAACGATGCGAAACGGAGCAGTTGATTATTTAATCAAGCCATTTGAGTTCGAACGATTCCAATCAGCGCTGGCAGAGTATAAAAGAAAACACGCCCTGTTCCAAACGATGAACAGCATCTCACAAAATGACTTAGATGGGAAACTTTTTCATAAAAAAGCAGAGGTAGAAAAGGTGCTTCTGCCAAAAGGCCTGACCAAGAGTACACTCAAACTCATTTGGACAAGCATTCAATCGTTTGGTCGGCAGGCTTTCACAACTGAAGACCTAGCCAATCAAACAGAAATCTCTCAAGTCTCCATTAGAAAATACTTGAAATTCCTTGAGGATATCAAAGTTGTCGATGTGGAAATGGCGTACGGGACAATCGGACGTCCTGTTTTTCAATATAAACTTAATACGAGCCATATGAATTTGATTCAGCAATATCTATAATTTGACACATCTGACCTTTCACAAAGGCCAGATGTTTTTTAATGACACACGATAAACAAACCCCTTGAAATCAGTGCTTCCACTGTAGTAGAGCACATCACAAAAGCGACATTATATCATATTTCAGTCTATAAAAAGACATCGAATGAAGCCTTTTAACATTTTTTTAAAATAAAACAAATTTCTATTTATTTATTCGATCGGAAATGATAAATTATGATTGATTAGTTCAACGAGATACAAGTCTGATGTCTTACATCTTCTCTTCCGCTCTCTGAATTTTTTTGAGAAAGCAGGATAAAATAACTTTTCACAAGGCGGTGAAGATGTAGCCAGTCTTTTTTCGCTTGACTTTTCTAAAAAAACTTTTAAATTTTATAGGAGGTTATGTTTTGAAGAAGCGAAAAATTGGACTAGCATTGTCCTTAGTCGTAGCAGCAGGAACCATCCTTGGAGCATGCGGCAACTCTGGTTCAAACAGCGGTGAAAGTAAAAAAGATAAAGATCAATTTACTGTTGCAATGGTAACTGACGTCGGTGGTGTCGATGACAAATCGTTTAACCAATCAGCTTGGGAAGGTCTACAGGCATTTGGAAAAGACAACAATTTAACAAAAGGTAAAAATGGCTTTGATTACTTACAATCTAAATCAGACGCTGACTATACAACAAACTTAAACACACTTGCACGTGAAAAATTTGACCTGATTTACGGTATTGGTTACTTAATGCAAGATTCTATTACCGAAATTGCAGATCAACGTAAGAAAAACCACTTTGCGATCGTTGATACAATAGTGGAAAAAGACAATGTAGCAAGCATTATGTTCAACGAAAACGAAGGATCTTTCCTTGTTGGTGTTGCGGCTGCTCTTTCTACAAAATCGAACAAAATCGGTTTTGTTGGTGGCATTGACTCTGAACTGATCAGAAAATTCGAAGTTGGTTTCCGTGCAGGCGTTCAAGCAGCTAATCCGAAAGCAAAAGTTGAAGTGAAATATGCTGGTGCATTCGATAAAGCAGACATCGGGAAAGCAACAGCTGAAAGTATGTACAAATCTGGCGTAGATATCATTTATCATGCAGCTGGCGGTACTGGAACTGGTGTCTTTACAGAAGCGAAAAACCTGAAAAAAGCTGACCCTAACCGTAATGTTTGGGTTATCGGTGTAGATAAAGACCAGTATGACGAAGGAAAAGTACCTGGAACAAAGCAAAGTGTCACCCTTACTTCTATGATCAAGAAAGTAGACACAGCAGTACAAGACTTAACAACGCAAGCAAAAGAAGGTAAATTCCCTGGAGGCGAAGTGATCACATACGGTCTGAAAGAAGGCGGCGTTGACATCTCTCCATCACAGGATAACCTTGACGAAGAGGTACTAAAGAAAGTAGAAGAATGGAAACAAAAAATCATTAAGGGTGAAGTCAAAATCCCTGCAACACGTGATGAACTAAAAGATTTTAAAGCTTAATTCATTGGGATAAGCGCGTCTTATCCCCTTGCCTCTCCTTTACCTCCTCTTTATTCGTAAAAGGTGGTAAAAGAAAAGCTGCAGCCTTGTTTTGCAGCTTTTCTTTTGCTAGTTTTTATCTTCATCAGCACCCTAAAAAAGGAGCGGTTAAACCTGTGGATTATATCATTGAAATGTTGAATATACGCAAAGAATTCCCTGGCATTGTAGCAAACGACAACATTACGCTACAGCTTAAAAAGGGTGAAATTCATGCGTTGCTTGGTGAAAACGGCGCTGGAAAATCAACGCTCATGAACGTGCTTTTCGGACTGTATCAGCCTGAAAAAGGTGAAATCAAGGTACACGGAAAACCCGTTCACATCTCAAGTCCGAATGATGCAAGTGATTTAGGCATTGGAATGGTGCATCAGCACTTTATGCTTGTGGATACATTCACTGTTGCTGAAAACATTATTTTAGGGAAAGAGCCAAAGAAATTTGGAAAGATTGACAAAGAGCAAGCGATTCAGCAAGTGCAAGAGCTTTCCGATCGCTATGGGCTGAAAATAGACCCTGCTGCTAAAGTGTCTGACATCTCTGTCGGAATGCAGCAGCGTGCAGAAATCTTAAAAACACTTTACCGCGGCGCAGACATTTTGATCTTCGACGAACCAACAGCCGTCTTAACACCTCAAGAGATAAAAGAACTTATACAAATTATGAAAAATTTAATCAATGAAGGTAAATCCATTATTTTAATTACCCATAAGCTGAAGGAAATTATGAATGCCTGTCATCGCGTCACCATTATTCGAAAAGGTCAAGGCATTCGTACACTTGATGTTGAAAGCACAAATAAAGACGAGCTTGCCAGCTTAATGGTCGGCCGGGAAGTTTCATTTAAAACAGACAAAAAAGCAGCTTCTCCTGCTGAGGAAGTGCTTCAAATTCAAGACCTGACTGTAAAAGACGCACGAGGAATCGAAGCAGTCAAACATCTTAACCTCTCAGTGAAGGCTGGCGAGATTGTCGGAATCGCTGGTGTTGATGGCAATGGTCAATCTGAATTAATTGAAGCCATTACAGGTCTGAAAAAATCAGAATCTGGTACGATCCTGCTAAACGGGAAAGCCATTCAAAATCTCCCGCCTCGTAAGATCACCGAATCTGGTATTGGCCATATTCCTCAAGACCGTCATAAACACGGACTTGTTCTCGACTTTTCAATTGGAGAAAATATTTCCTTACAAACATATTATCAGCGCCCATACTCAAAGTTTGGCTTAATGAATATGAAAAATATTTATCAAAAAGCAAAACGCATTATTGATGAATATGACGTACGGACACCGAATGAATATACAGAAGCACGTGCGCTGTCAGGCGGTAACCAGCAAAAAGCCATTATAGGCCGTGAAGTTGACCGTCATCCTGACTTGTTAATTGCCGCACAGCCGACACGCGGACTTGACGTTGGTGCGATTGAATTTGTTCATAAACGTCTCATTGAACAAAGAGATGCGGGCAAAGCCGTACTGCTCATCTCATTTGAGCTTGATGAAATTATCAATGTCAGCGACAAAATTGCTGTGATCTTTGAAGGTAGTATTATCGCCATTGTTGATCCAAAAGAAACAACAGAACAAGAGCTTGGTCTATTAATGGCTGGAAGTACGCAACAGGAAGTGGGGAAAGAAGCAAATGTCTAATCGCTTAACAAATCTGCTGATTCCGCTTATAGCCATTGTACTTGGTCTTTTCGTTGGGGCCATTATCATGCTTGCAAGCGGTTATAGTGTCATCGAAGGCTATGGCGCCCTTTGGAATGGCGTCTTCGGTGAGACCTATTATATGGGAGAAACCATCAGACAAGTTACACCTTATATTTTATCAGGGCTTGCTGTTGCCTTTGCATTTCGGACAGGCCTCTTTAATATCGGTGTAGAAGGTCAATTACTGATCGGCTGGGTAGCTGCTGTATGGATTGGAACTACGGTTCATGCACCGATCTACATCCACCTACCTCTTGCACTGATCACGGCTGCTGTTGCAGGTGCATTATGGGGCTTTATTCCTGGGTTTTTAAAAGCTCGTTTCTATGTACATGAAGTCATTGTCACCATCATGATGAACTATATTGCCCTTCATGTAACAAACTATTTGATTTCAAATGTCTTAACAAGTAATAAAGATAAAACAGAAAAAATTGAAGCAACCGCATCGCTTCGCTCTGGATTCTTTGAGCAAATCACCGATTTTTCTAGAATGCATAATGGTATTTTTGTTGCCATCATTGCTGCTGTTGTCATGTGGGTCATTATTCAAAAAACCTCTAAAGGGTTTGAATTACGAGCTGTTGGCATGAATCAAAAGGCCTCACATTATGCCGGAATGAACGTTCGCCGTAATATCATTTATGCGATGCTGATTTCTGGTGCCTTTGCAGGTCTTGCAGGTGCAATGGAAGGGCTTGGAACGTTTGAGTATGCCTCTATTAAAGGCTCTTTTACCGGTGTTGGTTTTGATGGAATCGCCGTCGCCTTATTAGGCGGAAACACAACCATTGGTGTTGTTCTGGCTGCATTATTGCTTGGTGGATTGAAGGTCGGTGCTTTAAATATGCCGCTTGAATCTGGCGTACCGACTGAGGTCGTTGATATTGTCATTGCGATCATTATTCTTTTCGTCGCCTCAAGCTATATTATCCGGATTGTGATTCAACAAATGAAGAAAAAGGGGGGGAAATAAGTGGGGTTTCTGCAAATTCTTGAAATCGTCATCCCAGCTACACTTGTTTATGCTGCACCACTTATTTTAACCGCTCTTGGAGGCGTCTTTTCAGAAAGATCAGGTGTTGTTAATATCGGTCTTGAAGGTTTGATGGTCATCGGAGCATTTTCCAGTATTATCTTTAACTTGTTTTTTGCTGATATGTTTGGCCCCTTGACCCCATGGCTTGGTCTTCTCGTTGGGATGGCTGTAGGCGGATTGTTCTCACTCATTCACGCTGTTGCGACCATAACGTTTCGAGCAGATCAAATTGTCAGTGGTGTCGCTATTAATATGCTTTCTCTTGGCGCTACATTGTTTGTCGTTAAGCTTATTTACGGAAAAGCACAAACAGATAAAATTACAGAGCCTTTCTATAAAGGAGATATTCCCCTTTTAAGTGATATTCCAATCATTGGTGATATTTTCTTTAAAGATGTATATTATACGTCCATACTCACATTAGCTCTAGCGGTTGTTGCTTGGTTTGTTTTGTTTAAACTGCCATTTGGTCTTCGTCTTCGTGCAGTCGGAGAGCATCCAATGGCTGCTGATACAATGGGCATTAAAGTCTATCGTATGCGTTATATTGGCGTTTTCATTAGTGGTCTGTTTGGCGGTCTTGGAGGGGCTGTCTACGCTTCGACCATCGCTCTAGATTTCTCACATGCGACGATTACAGGTCAAGGTTTCATTGCTTTGGCTGCTCTTGTATTCGGTAAGTGGCATCCATTTGGCGCAATGGGCGCTGCATTATTCTTTGGATTTGCTCAAAGTTTAAGTATCATTGGCTCTCTCTTACCGTTATTTCAAGATATACCCAACGTGTACATGCTCATTGCACCGTATGTGCTTACCATCCTAGCACTTACTGGCTTTATCGGACGTGCAGATGCACCGAAAGCCCTTGGTACACCTTATTTAAAAGGAAAACGATAAATACGATATATGAACAATCCCCTGAAGGACAAACTATCTTCAGGGGATTTTTGTATGATAAAAACGAAAAAATCCCTGTTTATTTTACTTTTATTATACTTAATTTAGTTTAATAAATAGAAGAGTATCATTCAATCTTCTACAATTGAGACAAATAGCGTTTGGGGGTGTTTATGTGGCTAATGCACAACAATTGAAATCGATTACAAACGATTCTGACAATAATAAAAGCGTTTTCCGAAAGATGATGTCTTGGAAAATTGGTGTTATTGATCTTCCTGTGTATTTAGTACTTGCAGCGATTATTTTAACTGCCGCTTATTTCAATAAAATTCCAGTAAATATGCTTGGTGGTTTCGCTGTTATTATGATTTTGGGGATTTTCCTTGGAGATGTAGGACAACGTATTCCAATCTTAAAAGATATTGGT
This sequence comes from Bacillus sp. FJAT-53060, assembly GCF_037104745.1. Lineage (NCBI taxonomy): Bacteria > Bacillati > Bacillota > Bacilli > Caryophanales > Bacillaceae > Bacillus > Bacillus sp. FJAT-53060. Next base: position 7,932 of record NZ_JBAWSW010000009.1, on the reverse strand, counting down.
GGACCAGCGATTCTTTCTTTATTCATACCATCGTTCCTGGTCTTTTTTCATGTTCTGAATCCAAACTCGTTGGAAGCGGTTACGTCTCTTATGAAAACGTCTAACTTCCTTTACTTCTATATTTCTGCTCTTGTAGTAGGTAGTATTCTTGGGATGCAACGAACTGTTTTAGTACAAGGCCTTATTCGCATGTTTGTTCCTCTTGTCGCAGGTACAATTGCAGCTGTGACTGCCGGAATTCTTGTTGGTCTTTTAGTTGGTTACACACCACATCATTCGTTCTTCTTTATTATTGTACCGATTATTGCTGGTGGTGTTGGTGAAGGGATTTTGCCATTATCTATTGCTTATTCACAAATTCTTGGTGTATCAGCAGAGTCATTAATTTCTCAATTAATTCCTGCTGCTGTTATTGGGAACGTCATTGCCATTATCTGTGCTGGCGCCATGAAAAAGCTTGGTGAAAAGCGTCCTGAACTTAACGGGAATGGCCGTCTTGTAAAAACGAAAGAAGCAAATGAAATTTTCGAGCAGCCTGATATGGATGCAAAAGTTGATTTCGGTTTAATGGGTGCAGGTGTACTTATTGCTTGTACGACCTTTATCTTTGGTGGTTTGTTAGAAAGCTTTATCCATATTCCAGGTCCAATTTTAATGATTGTTCTTGCAGCATTAATTAAATACTTAAACGTGATGCCTCAGCATCTACAAAATGGTTCTCAACAGTTCTACAAGTTTGTATCTAGAAGCTTCACATGGCCACTCATGGTTGGTCTAGGAATTCTCTACATTCCGCTTGATGATGTAGCAACTGTTATCTCTATTCCATTTGTATGCGTATGTATCGCTGTTGTTCTTGGAATGGTTGGTTCTGGTTACATCGTTGGTAAATTAATGAACATGTACCCAGTAGAATCTGCAATTGTTACTGGCTGCCACAGCGGACTAGGCGGTACTGGTGACGTTGCGATCCTTTCCGCTTCTGGAAGAATGGGACTTATGCCTTTCGCCCAAGTTTCTACACGTCTTGGTGGAGCAGCAACTGTTATTTGCGCAACGATCTTACTCAGAATGTTTACTTAATCAATACAATCATAAAAAGCATGAGCTCTCATTATGGGCACATGCTTTTTTATATTCCTTTTTTCCTATTAGACTTTATTCTTCACCAAAGACTACTCGTATATATTCTCTCGGCTGAAATGGATATTGTCTTGCTTCTTGATAGGTCATATAGAGAAGATGTTCTGAAAACATCGGCCATTCACTTTCTGACTGCCACCTTTTTTGATCATTTCGTTCTATTAAGAATGCTCCTCCTAAAATCGTGCAGAATATGCTTAAGCTGATGCCCGCTTTTAGTTTCATGTAATCAGCTCCTTTAAGAAAAGCATGTACGAAAAACAAAACAATATACAACGAGTTTCATTTTTGATAAAATAATTTTTGTGGTCAAAAGAACTCAAAAATAAATGCAATTTGTTGTAAATCAGTTCAAACCAATGCACTATTTCTGTATTTACGCTATAATTTTATTTACCAGTTCTTTAGAACGTGAATTTATATTGATCGAAGGAGGTTTATTTCTTGCAGCTTATTCACTTCGCCATCCTATCACCTTTTTTGCTTGCGTTTATTGTGCCTTTTCTTTTTAAATACGTAAAGCGTATACATACGGGGTGGTTTGTTCTTATCCTCCCTATTCTTTTATTTAGCTATTTTGTCCAAATGATCACAATCACATCAAATGGACGAACGTTGTTCTCACAGGCCGAATGGATTCCTTCACTCGGAATGAATTTCACTGTATATATAGACGGACTTAGTTTGTTATTTGCGCTATTAATTACAGGTATTGGCTCACTTGTGGTCTTGTACAGTATTTTCTACTTGTCAAAGGAAAAAGAACAAATCGGCTCTTTCTATACGTATTTGTTAATGTTTATGAGCGCTATGCTTGGTATCGTTCTATCTGACAACATGGTGGTTCTTTACTTGTTTTGGGAGCTAACGAGTATCTCTTCCTTCCTCTTGATTGGGTATTGGTATAAGCGAGATCGTTCTCGTTACGGAGCGACAAAATCACTGCTTATTACTGTTTTTGGTGGATTGGCTATGCTTGGTGGCTTCATCCTTATCTACTTGATCACTGATTCATTCAGTATCCGTGAAGCAATTAATCAGCTCCAGCTCATTATGGCATCACCTTATTTTATCCCTGCCATGATGTTGATCTTACTTGGTGCGTTTACTAAATCAGCGCAATTTCCATTCTATATTTGGCTGCCTGACGCAATGGAAGCACCAACTCCAGTGAGCAGTTACTTGCATTCTGCCACAATGGTAAAAGCTGGTATTTATCTTGTTGCCCGCTTCAGTCCCATCTTTGCAGTTTCAGAGGTGTGGTTTTGGACCCTTTCAATCGTTGGACTTGTCACATTATTCTGGGGATCATTTCACGCCGTCCGGCAAAACGATTTGAAAGCTATTCTGGCCTTTTCAACCGTTAGTCAGCTTGGCATGATTATGCTTATGCTTGGAGTAGGCGCATCTGCCATTCATGAAAACAATCCTGCTTTTTTCGGCGTAGCCGTTCTGGCCGCTATTTTTCATTTAATCAACCATGCCACGTTTAAAGGCAGTCTCTTTATGGCAGCTGGTATTATTGATCATGAAACAGGCACACGTGACATTCGTAAATTAGGCGGACTAATGACCATCATGCCTATTACATTTACAATTACATTGATTGGTACATTCTCAATGGCTGGACTTCCGCCATTTAATGGCTTTATGAGTAAAGAGCTATTTTTCACAAGCATGATACGTATCTCTGACATCAGTTTTACCGATGTTTCCACATGGGGTGCTATCTTCCCAGCAATTGCTTGGATCGCTAGTGTGTTTACGTTCATTTACAGTATGATGCTCTTCTTTAAAACATTTAGAGGTCGCCTACAACTCGATCAATTAGAAAAAAAACCGCACGAGGCACCGATTGGTATGCTCATCCCACCAATTATTCTTGCTGCACTTGTGGTCACCTTTTTCTTCTTCCCAAATATTCTAGCTTATTCTGTCATCGAACCTGCGATTGCAGCCATTATCCCTGATGCGATTGATCCAGGAAAACGGTTTGTTGTCAAAATTGAAGCATGGCACGGCTTTCAGAAAGAGCTTTATATGACGATAGGTGTTGTCGCTTTAGGAATCATCGGATATTTGACGTTGTCAAAATGGCGTCCAATCTACAATATCTTCAAAGAAAAATGGTCATTTAACTCATTATATGATCATTCGCTTACAGGATTAGAAAAAGGCTCGTATCGACTGACAAGCAGCTATATGACTGGGTTTCTTCGTGACTACCTTGTCTATGTGTTTGGGTTCATGATTATCGTGCTTGGAAGCGTCATGGTCTATCAACAAGCCTTCTCATTTCAAACGGAGCATGCTGCACCAATCGGCACTTACGAGGTCATCCTTTCACTTGTCATGGTGGCGGCGACCCTCACGACTGTGTTTGCCCGTTCTCGCTTAACGGCCATTATTGGACTAGGTGTCATGGGTTATACGCTCTCACTATTTTTTGTCATTTTCAGAGCACCTGATCTTGCACTCACACAGCTGATTATTGAAACGATTTCTGTTGCGCTGTTTTTACTTTGCTTCTATCACCTGCCAAAACTGAGCTTGAAGCAAAAAAAGAGAAGGTTCAGATTGACAAATTTAATCATTTCATTAGGTGTCGGCATCATTGTTACCTGCCTTGCCTTCGCTTCAACAAGTGAGCAGTCACTTGATACCATTGCGTCTTATTTTATTAAGAACAGCTACAAGCTTGCAGGTGGAGACAATATTGTTAATGTCATTCTTGTTGATTTTAGGGGCTTTGATACACTTACTGAAATTGCAGTGCTTGCTATCGCAGCACTTGGTATTTATGGGTTATTAAAGTCACAAAGAAAACAGAAGAGAGGAATGCGGCGATGAGAAAAATTGAGACGAATGATATACTATTACAAGTCACAACCAAAATCACTGCATTCATCATATTGCTTTTCTCACTCCACCTGTTTCTTGCGGGACATAACAATCCTGGCGGAGGGTTTATTGGTGGATTAATGAGTTCTTGCGCTGTCGTCCTGCTGCTCTTAGCCTATGACCTAAAAACAGTGAGACGCATCTTGCCGTTTAATTTTATTTATGTAGCAGGTGTCGGGCTCCTCATTGCCATCCTGACCGGTATCGGATCTTTCCTGTTCGGAGCACCTTTCTTATCCCATACCTTTGGTTATTTTCAATTGCCGTTTTTAGGGAAAACAGAGCTGGCAACAGCGGTACTGTTTGATATCGGTGTTTATTTGGTAGTTGTTGGTGTCACCATGACCATTATTCAAACGATTGGAGAGAAGGAATAATGGAATTTCTAATGTCTATTATCGTCGGAATTATTTTTATGACGGCGACCTATTTAATGCTTTCAAAAAGTCTTCTACGGGTCATCGTTGGTACTGCTGTTTTGGGTCACGGCGTCCATTTGCTTCTATTAACAATGGGCGGCTTAAAAAAAGGAGCACCTCCTATTTTAAAAGAGGGGCTCACATCCTATGTAGATCCTTTGCCACAAGCATTAATTTTAACAGCCATTGTCATTTCGTTTGGTGTGACATCCTTTTTGCTCGTCATGGCCTTCCGTGCCTTTCAAGAGCTACGAACAGATGACATGGATCAAATGAGAGGAAATGATCAGCATGAATAATCTCGTGATCCTGCCTATTTTAATTCCATTACTATCCGCTACACTATTGATCTTTATGAACAAGAACATCATGCTGTCTAGAGGCTTTAGTGTCTTTGCATCTCTTTCAGCCATTATATGTAACTTGTTTTTGGTTCAAACGATTTTTACAAAAGGTATACAGACACTTTATTTGGGCGGCTGGAAAGCACCATTTGGAATTGCGCTTGTGGCCGATCAGTTTGCTGCACTGCTCGTACTGACCTCTTCCATTGTTGGACTTGTCACAGTTCTCTTCTCCTTTCAAACGATTGGGAAAGAAAGAGAGCGGCTGTTCTTTTATTCTGGTGTACAGTTTTTATTAGCTGGCGTCAGTGGTGCCTTTTTAACAGGAGATATATTCACCTTGTTTGTTTTCTTTGAATTACTGCTGATGGCGTCTTACATGCTCATTGTGTTAGGCGGATCAAAGCCCCAGCTTCGTGAATCACTGAAATATATTGTGTTTAATATCATCTCATCGGCATTATTTATTGTCGGTATAGCTTGTTTATATGCGGTCACTGGCACATTGAATATGGCTGATTTAAGTGTGAAAATAGCTGAATCAGGACAAACAGGATTAATCACCGTCATTTCGATTCTGTTCCTCATAGTATTTGGCTTAAAAGCTGGTGTCTTCCCGCTTTATTTCTGGTTGCCAGGATCATATCATGCACCGCCTGCAGCAATTTCAGCTCTATTTGGCGCACTGCTGACAAAGGTAGGCTTATATGCCATTGCCAGAGTCTTTACGTTAATTTTTATACATGATACAGCCTTCACACATACACTCATGGCGTGGCTAGCCGCCCTAACGGTTATTTTCGGTGTGATTGGTTCTATCGCCTATTCTGATATACAAAAAATCGTGATTTATAATATTGTGACAGCTGTTGGGGTCATCTTATTTGGGATTGCAGCCAATACACCAGCATCGCTCCAAGGAGCCATTTATTATCTCATTCACGATATGGTGATCAAAGGAGCTTTATTTATGCTGGCAGGTGCATTATTTGTGTACGCTGGCACCAACAGCCTGAAAAAAATGGGCGGTCTGATTCAATCCCAGCCTCTCCTCGGCTGGATGTTTTTCATCTCCGCTTTATCACTTGCAGGTATTCCGCCACTTAGTGGGTTTGTTGGAAAGCTAAAAATTGTTGAAGGTGGATTTTCTGCTGGACACATGACATTTTCCATTCTCGTCTTACTGTCTAGTCTGCTTGTCCTTTATTCTGTTATGAGGATTTTCACGCTCGCATTTTGGGGCGAAGAACAGGAACTTCCGAGAAGAAAGTCGATTAAAGGTATGGTGTATCCTGGAGTACTGCTTGTTGTTTTATCGCTTGCGATTGGATTAGGAACAGAGTTCATTGCACCTTATATCAATCAAGCTACGGAAATGATTTCAACACCAGAAAAATATATTCAAGCTGTGCTGAAGGAGTAGATGAACATGGCCTTTCAAATATTATTAAACGCTCTCCTCGCCTTTACATGGATGTTTATGAATGATACTTACACAGCCTCAGGCTTTGTAAAAGGCTTTGTACTTGGGATGGTCGCTATTTTTATGCTGCGGCGATTCTTCCCGCAACGTTTTTATGGCTATGCACTTTATGCCATTTTCAAGCTCTTGATCATTTTCATTCGTGAACTGCTTCTTGCCAATTTGAGTGTTTTGAAGAACATATTATCACCGAAGCTTCAAATCAAGCCGGGAATTTTCGCCTTTCGTACAGATTTAAAATGTGATTGGGAAATTACTGTGCTTGCCAATTTAATCACATTGACACCAGGCACACTGGTCATTGATATATCGGATGATCGATCCATTTTATATATTCATGCGATGGATATTGAAGATGCTGAAAAAGCCATCCATGACATTCGTGTATCATTTGAAAAAGCCATTCAGGAGGTGAGTAGTAAATAATGGAACTCGTATTGCAAATTTCACTCGGCATTCTCGCATTGTCTACCTTGCTTTTTGTCATCAGGGTCATCAAAGGACCTTCCATTCCTGACCGTGTGAGTGCACTTGATGCGGTAGGGATCAATTTAATTGGGATGACAGCCATTGTTTCAATATTACTGAAGACGACTATGTTCTTTGAAATTATTTTACTGCTCGGTATCCTAGCTTTTATCGGCACTGTCGCTTTTTCTAAATTCCTTGAGAAAGGGGAAGTGATTGAAAATGATCGTCATCGCTAAAGCCATTGTGATCTTTTTTATTCTACTTGGCGCCATCCTTTGTCTGATCTCAGCCATTGGCTTACTTCGCTTACCGGACGTCTATACACGTATGCATGCTGCATCAAAAGCATCGACACTTGGCGTTGTACTCATTTTAGTTGGTGTATTCTTTCATGAATGGTTTCTTGCAGGTATTATCTCTGCGAAAATCCTACTCGGGATTGTTTTTATCTTCCTGACAGCACCAGTCGGCGCTCACCTGATCGGAAGAGCTGCCTACAACACAGGAGTCAAGATGGACAAACGGAGTGTGCAAGATGATTATGACGGGTTTCGTAACTTCGTGATTAAGCGAAATGAGGATTCTTATTTATAAAAGACAATTTAATATCCTTTTGTGGAGGAACAAATAAATGAAGGGCCTAACGTGTTAGGTCCTTTTATTTATGTCTTACGAGTGTAAAGAATATTAGCAAGAGTTATCATAGATAGCAACACCTTTTCACTTTGAATTTTTCTAGAAACCAAAAACCTCCATTATGACGCTCAAATATCAACATTATCGTTCAACAGAGTAAAAAAAAGCTTCCGATGGAGGGACTGACCCCCTAAGATGAGACAAATAAAAAACACCTTCAAGTTTGAAAACGGACCGTTGTGATCCGAAATAAAACATGGAGGTGTTTTTTCTATGGGGACAAGAGTGAGTTATCCAGTTGAAGTCAAACAGAAGGCTGTAGAAATGAGATTGGCAGGTGTACCTATGAAAGAGATCATGCAGGAATTGAATATCAAGAATAAGACGCAGGTTCAGACATGGGTGAGGTGGCATAAGGCTGGGGATACACACAGGTTCGAACAGCCTGTTGGAAAACAATATATCTATGGAAAGGGTCCCGAGTACTCTTCGGAATTAGAGAGACTGCAGGCAGAAAATCGTTATCTGAGACAAC